>JASIGS010000161.1 GCA_030052355.1 Streptosporangiaceae bacterium
CCGGGCTCCGCGGCCCGGGTGTCGGCGCTCACCCGGACGCCAGTCTGGTCATGATCACGAGCGTGGCCACCTGCATTGCCCCGGTGATCCCGGCCGTGTAGATGAAGCGCTTCATCAGGCGGCCGATCAGCTCGCCGTTGGGCGCGGGCTTCCTGAGCTCGAAGAGCACGGCCAGGTTCGCCGGCTCCAGGATGCCGATGGCGATTATCGCCATGACCCCGACGACGATCAGGGAGGCCAGCACCCACGGGTGGTTGGGGGATGAGGTGAGAATGTTCCCCTCGTACCGGGCAAGCTGCCAGCCCGCCACCAGCGTGCAGACCACCAGCGTCGGCATCAGCAGCACCATCTTCGGCATGAACCGCGTCGAGAAAGCAGTCCGCGCCGGGATGGGCAACCGTCCGAGTATCGGCCCGATGATGAAGCCGAGGAACAGGTCGATCGAAGTCCACAGGGCGCCGCCGACGACGTGGAAGAAGTCAAGGGCCCACATCTTGTTGGATGCCACCGCGGCGACAAGGCCGACCAGGACTACCGCCACGACGGGCAGCGCCCGGACCGGAACGATCTGAACCTCCTGCCGTTCCGGTGCGCCAATGACGGTCGCCCCGCCGGGCGGGGCGGACGCTATATCCGTCACCGTCTGGCCCTCCCCGCGGCCGGTTTGATCGTGCGAAAACTTTGCATAGCCCCCCCAAATCCCGTAACGGCGCCCGCTGTGTGCAGGCAGCCGCTGGTCGAATGCTCCTTGACTGTGATCGTAAGTCAGTGATCATCGGGCGTCATGGGTAGAAGTACCTATTTTCCGTAGCAGCCGCGCGATCCAGCCGGGTCTGCCGGACGAGTCCGGCTGGCATGGGGACCGGAGGACGTCGTCGGGGCTTGGCGCGCGTCGTGACGCGTCGTTCCCCCCATGAGCAGTAATGCGCGGCCGCCCGCCGCGTGCCATGCGACGATGCTGCGAGTAGAGGCGAACGGGCGGCAGGCAGACGATGGTAGAGGCGCAGGCTCGGAAGCCGGGCAGCAGTTCCTGGCAATGGGGGCGCACCGCGCAGACTCAGCGCGCGCTGCTCGACGCGGCTCGGGATGTCTTCACCCAGCAGGGTTTCGCCGAGGCCAGCATCGCCGACATCGTGGAGCGGGCCGAGTCCAGCGTCGGCAGCCTGTATCACCACTTCGGTGGCAAGAGCGAGTTGTTCCTCGCGCTCTGGCAGGAACATCAGCTCGCCTACGAGCAGGCGGCCAGCACTGCCGTCGCGGCGGCTCGCAAGGCCGGCGTCAGTGACCCGGCAGAGCTGTTCGCCGCCGGAGCCCGTGCTTATCTCGAGGGCAGCTGGCAGCGCAGGGACCTGGCGATGCTGTTCGCCGTCGGCGACGGCCCGCCTGGCTTCGAGCTGATGAAGCGCCATCGCGGGCACGAGTGGATCCGGCAGAACGACGCCCTGCTGCGACTGTCCGACACCTCGCTTGACCGGTTGTACGCGGCGGTTCTCACCTCGCTGATCGGCGAGGGATCACGCGAGGTCGCGGCAGCCAAGACCAGGGCGCAGGCCGGCGAGGTCATCGACGCGGTCATCGAGTACGCGATGCGGCTGATGTCGGGCGGCCCGGCCCGGCCATAGCTGGCCAGGCCGGGCACCTTCGCAGCGCTGGCTAGCGCGCCCGGATGAGGTACGCCAGGGCGAGCCTGTCGAGCTGCCTGATCTGCGACTCGTGCTGGCGCAGGAAGCCCGGCTGAGCCTTGACCAATATGCGCTGATAGATGTCCACAGCCGGCGTCGCGCAGGTGATGAACACTGAGGTCCAGTGCCGTTCCAGCGCGTCCATCGTGGCGGCTGACGCGCCGCGGCTGCTGGCCCCGTCGAGATAGTTGGACACCCAGTCCATGAAGTCGGCGATCGACGTGATCGGCGCCGCCGCGGGCCCGTACGGGTTGCTCGGGAAGCCGTACCGCGTCGCGCAGGTTTGCAGCGCGGGCAGGGCAGCGCTGACCTGCTGAGAGGCCTCGGCCCGGGAGATGATCTTCCACCAGGCGTTGTTGATCGCCGAGTAGGCCGTCAGCAACGGCCGATCGGCCGCCTGCGCCGCTTTCAGGCACTCGGTGACTGCGGCCTGCCTGGACCTCGGATAGTTCGCGGCCACTCCGAGTCCATCCTGGAGTCCATCCTGCGACACGAACTCGTGCGTGCTGGCGATCCGTGGCAGGTCAGGCATCTGCGTGTTGTCGGCGTAGTCAGCCAGGTTGTACGGCGGCACCTGGTAGCTGAGATGAAAGCCCTGGGCAGCGGCGCACCGCGACGCGCTGCGGTATTCCTGGGCGCGCAGCATCCAGATCAGCTTGCCGCCCTCGTCGTACTCCAGGCCGGTCGCGGGCGCGACCGCGAGCACCACGAGCGCGTCGAGCGCGCGCAGCTGCTTGTCGGACCGCGCAGGCGCTGCCGGGCTAATCGGCGTCGTCGGCTTCGGGCTGCCGCTCTTGGCCGCCATTTGATGGGGAACGACGACCCCCGCGATAACGGCCGTCACGGCGGCCGCGGCCGCAACTGGCGCGGCCCAGGCCCGGACGCGCCGGTTGCGCTCGGAGGTGACGCGGCCTGCAGGGCTGATGTGCCGGCGGCCGCGCGACGGCCCGGTCAGCTGCAGTGGCCGCAACTCGCCGCCCGGCGGGAACATGTCATGTGCGGTGCGCGCCGCCGCGCGAAGCCGCTCGTCGGTGGTGTTCATGATCGTTCCTTCAGCAGTCGGCCCAGCGCGGCGGTGGCGCGGGACGTGGTCGATTTGACGGTGCCGGGGCTGATGCCCATCGCGGCGGCGATCTCGGCCTCGGGCAGGTCGAGGAAGTAGCGCAGGACAAGCGCCTCACGCTGCCGGTGCGGCAGGCTGGAGAGGGCGGCGAGCACTTCTGCGTGTTCCTCGCCGAGGATGGCCGCCTGCTCCGGTGAGTCCGGGTCGAGCGGCCGGTGGGTCCGGTCGGCTCGCCGCTCTAGCCGGATCCGGCGGCGCAGTTCCGTCCGGCACTGATTCAAGACGGCGGACCGGAGATAGGCAAGCGCGTTCGCCGGGTCGGCCAGCCGGTCCCACGTGCGGACCAAGCCGCAGAACGCGTCGTGCACGGC
>JASIGS010000162.1 GCA_030052355.1 Streptosporangiaceae bacterium
TCGCCGCGGCACGCGGGGGCGACCCGCGGGCCATCGCGCGGCTGGTCTCCCTGGTCGAGAACGCCTCCCCGCAGCTACGCGACGTCATGCGCGTGGTCGCGCCGCTTGCCGGCCGCGCGCAGGTTATCGGGCTGACCGGCGCCCCAGGGGTCGGCAAGTCGACCCTCACCGCGGCGCTGGTGCGCCGGTACCGCGACAAGGGGCTGCGGGTCGGGGTGCTCGCCGTCGACCCGACGTCTCCGTTCAGCGGCGGCGCGCTGCTCGGCGACCGGGTCCGGATGCAGGATCACGCCGTCGACGACCAGGTCTTCATACGTTCCATGGCCAGCCGCGGGCATCTCGGCGGCCTCGCCTGGGCGACGCCGCAGGCGCTGCGCATCCTGGATGCCGCCGGATTCGACGTGGTGCTCGTCGAGACCGTCGGTGTCGGCCAGGCCGAGGTCGAGATAGCCGGGCTGGCCGACTGCGCGATCGTCGTGCTGGCGCCGGGGCTGGGCGACTCCGTGCAGGCGGCCAAGGCCGGCATCCTCGAGATCGCGGACATCTTCGCGGTGAACAAGAGCGACCGGCCCGGCGCGCAAGAGGTGGTCAGGGACCTGCGCACGATGCTGGCGATGGCCAGATACGATCCCGACGGCTGGAAGCCGCCGATAGTGCCGACGGCTGCCGCGTCCGGCGAAGGGATCGGCGACCTGGCGGCGGCCATCGACTCGCACGCGTCCTTCTTGGAGCGTTCGGGAGAGCTCGACCGGCGACGTCGGGCGCGTGCCCGCGAGGAGATATCCGCCATCGCGGTCTCGGAGCTGAGGCGGCGGGTGGGCGGCCTGCCGGGCGAGTCCAGGCTCGACGACCTGGCCGGCCGGGTAGTGGCCGGCGAGCTTGATCCTTACGCCGCCGCCGACGAGCTGATCGACGGGGACTAGGCCGTGTCTAACCCGCCGGATCGGGCAGCCGGGCCGGATCGGCCTGGCCGCCGACCAGCACGCCGCCCACGAGGATTAACAGGTCGTCGCACGCCAGCGCCAGCGCCGCCGGGTCACGCCCTGCCACCAGCACGGCGGAGTCCCGGCTGAGGTCACGTATCGCCTCGGCTAGCGCCGCGGCGTCCCGCTCGGTGAGGCCGTCAAGCAGGCCGTCGAGCAGGATCAGCTCCGGCTGGTGCACCGCCGCGGCGGCCAGCCTGGCGCGCCTGGCCACCGTGTCCGGCGCGAACCGCAGCGGCACGTCGGCCCAGGGTGTCAGCGACAAGCGGTCCAGTATCGCGGCCGCCAGCACGTGCCTGTCGCGTCGGTCCGGCATGGCCAGCCTGGCCGCGTGCTGGACAAGGCCGCGCACCCGCAGCCCGGGCAGCGAATTGCCGCGGCGCCTGGCCACGCCGACCCTGCGCCGGACGGCCGCGCGACCGCGCACGGTGGCCATGTCGTGCCCGAGCACGCGCAGCTCCCCGTAGTAGGGCCGGACGGCGCCAGCCAGCATGTCGACAAGCGCTTCGGAGTGCGCATGACGGCTGGTGAGGACGCCGACCGCCGCCCGGCCTGGCGTCGGGACACCGACCCGGAAGCTGGCGGCACGCAGCACCCAGGACTGTCCGCTGCGCAGGCCGACTCCGGCGGCGAGCACGGGATCCGCGGCCATGACCATGCGGCCGGACGGCAATGTGTTCCCCCGGATTCTGTAATGGCTGACCCCTAAGGGGAGGGTAGCCAGCCGGAACCGAGGGATCCACGAACGCGCCGGCGGCCGGCGCCGGTATCAGCTTGTGAGCGGCACACGTGATCGAAAACGCCCGGTGACGGTAGCTTGTCTGGTGTGCACAAGCCGCTGGACCTGCCGTTCGATCCGATCGCCCGGGCGGCGCAGACCTGGGAGAGCCGGTTCGGTGACTCGCGTCCGATGGCCGCTGTCACCACGATCATGCGCGTGCAGCAGATCCTGCTCGCGGAGCTTGACGGTCTGCTCAGGCCGCACGAGCTCACGTTTGCCCGGTACGAGGCGCTCGTGCTGCTCAGCTTCAGCCGGGGCGGCGCGCTGCCGATGCGGGTGATCGGCCAGCGGCTGATGGTGCATCCGACCAGCGTGACCAACATCATCGACCGGCTCGAGCGGCAGGGCTTCGTCGTCAGGCAGCCCAATCCGCGCGACGGCCGGGGCACGCTCGCCGAGATCACGCCGGCCGGCCTTGACGTCATGCGGCGTGCCACCGACGACCTCATGAAGGCCGAGTTCGGCATGGGCGAGTACGCCCCTGCCGAACTCGACGAGATGTTCGCGCTGCTGCGCGGGCTGCGCATCACGGCAGGCGACTTCAAGGGCGAGCACCCAGACCCCTCCGCCGGCTAGCCGAAGTAGTGACCCTGGTCGAGATCGTCGATCAGGCCGGCGTGGATCGGCTGCCAGTCGAGCAGGTCCCTGGTCTGCTTGGCCGAGGTCGGGTTGTCGAGCGCGACCAGCGGGCCGAGGAAGCCGAAGTGGTCGCCTGCCTGCTCGGGCGCGATGGACTCGGCCGGCAGGTTCAGGTGCCGGCCGATGACCTCGGCGATGTCACGGAACGGCACGCCTTCGTCGGCGACCCCGTGCAGCCGCGAGCCGGCCGGTGCTGACTCAAGCGCCAGCCGGTACAGGTGCGCCGCGTCCAGCGTGTGCACGGACGGCCAGCGGTTGGACCCGTCGCCGACATAGCCAGACACGCCCGTGCTGCGGGCGGTGCTGATCAGCCGGTGGGTGAAGCCGTGGTGATCCAGCGAGCTGTGCACAATCGGCGACAGGCGGATGACCGACGACCGGACGCCGCGCTCCGCCAGCGCGATGGCCGCGTTCTCCGAGTCGATCCGCGGTCCGCCGGGCATCGTGTCCTGCTCGGTGCCGGGGCGGCCGTGCGCGGCTTGCACGAGCAGCAGTGTTCCCGACGTGACCACGAACGGCTTGCCGGATCCCTCGAGTGCCGCGCCCATCGCCTCGACGGCGGGCAGATCTGCCGCGGCTGCGGCGAGAAGGTCATTGAGATCGTGCTTGAAGGCCAGGTGGATGACGCCGTCGGCCTCGGCCGCGGCCCGGTGGAGCGTGTCGAGGTCGTCGAGGTCGCCGCGCTGCACGTCGGCGCCCGCGGCCGCGAGGGCGGCGGCCGACGCGTCCGAGCGGGCCAGTCCGACGACGCTGTGCCCGGCCTGGAGTAGTTCGGGGACGACGGCGGAACCGATATGACCTGATGCTCCGGTAACGAATACGCGCACGGAGGTCCTCCTGTTGCCCGGCTGCCCCCCGGGAGGAGCAGCGATGTCAGCTACTGTCATCACCGTAGCACGCCATGACAGTAACTGTCATCACCGTGGGTCTGACCACTAGGATCGGACCATGAGCAGATGGGAGCCAGGGGCCCGCGGCCGTCTTGAGCAGGCGGCGATGGAGCTCTACAGCGAGCGCGGGTTCGATGCCACCACCGTCGCCCAGATCGCCGAGCGCGCCGGACTCACCGAGCGGACGTTTTTCCGGCACTTCGTCGACAAGCGCGACGTGTTGTTCGACGGCGCCGGCGCGTTGCAGAACTTGCTCGTCGGCAGCGTCGAGGGCGCGCCTGAGTCGGTGCCTCCGCTCGAGGCCATAATCG
>JASIGS010000163.1 GCA_030052355.1 Streptosporangiaceae bacterium
GGGGTAAGTCGTTCCCATATCGTCGCGAAGCTCATGCGCCCACCCGGTCAGGCGCGAGGCATCGGCACGCGGACGCCACGCTCCGTGGCTACCTCCTCAGCCCGGTCGTAGCCGGCGTCAGCGTGCCTGATCACGCCCATCCCCGGGTCGTTCGTGAGGACGCGCTCCAGCTTCTGCGCGGCCAGCTCGGTGCCGTCTGCCACGCAGACCTGGCCGGCGTGGATCGACCGGCCGATGCCGACGCCGCCACCGTGGTGGATGCTCACCCAGGAGGCCCCAGACGCCGTGTTGACCAGCGCGTTCAGCAGTGGCCAGTCGGCGATAGCATCACTGCCGTCGGCCATGCCCTCGGTCTCCCGGTACGGCGAGGCGACCGACCCGCAGTCCAGGTGGTCCCGGCCGATGACGATGGGCGCCTGGACCTCGCCGCGGCGGACGAGGTCGTTGAACCGCAGCCCGGCCTGGTCCCGCTCGCCGTAGCCGAGCCAGCAGATCCTGGCGGGCAGTCCCTGGAACCTGACCTTCTCCCCGGCCAGCCTGATCCAGCGGGCGAGCGCCTCGTTCTCGGGAAACAGGCTGAGGACCGCGGCGTCGGTCGCGGCGATGTCGGCGGGCTCACCCGACAGCGCCACCCAGCGGAACGGGCCCTTGCCCTCGCAGAACAGCGGCCTGATGTACGCCGGCACGAACCCGGGGAACGCGAACGCGCGCTCGTACCCGGCCAGCTGCGCCTCGCCGCGGATCGAGTTGCCGTAGTCGAACACTTCGGCGCCCGCATCCTGGAATCCGACCATGGCCTGCACGTGCTCCGCCATCGACTCGCGCGCCCTGGCCGTGAACCCCGCGGGGTCCTCGGCCCGCAGCGCGGCCATGTCCTCGAACGCGACCCCCTTGGGCAGGTAGGTGAGCGGGTCGTGCGCCGACGTCTGGTCGGTGACGACGTCGACCGGCGCGTTCATGCGCAGCAGTTCTGGCACGAGTTCGGCCGCGTTGCCGAGCACGCCGATGGACAGCGCCTCGCCGGCCTGCGCCGCAGCCACGGCGCGGCGGACCGCGTCGTCGATGTCGTCGGCCGCGGCGTCCAGGTAGCCGTGCTCGATTCTCCGGCTGATCCTGGTCGGGTCGCACTCGATGCACAGCGCGACTCCGCCGTTCATCGTGACCGCGAGCGGCTGCGCGCCGCCCATCCCGCCGAGACCAGCGGTCAGCGTGATCGTGCCGGACAGCGAGCCGCCGAACCGCTTGGCCGCGACGGCGGCGAACGTCTCGTAAGTGCCCTGCAGGATCCCCTGGGTACCGATGTAGATCCACGATCCGGCGGTCATCTGGCCGAACATGGTCAGCCCCGCCGCCTCGAGCCGGCGGAACTCCTCCCAGGTCGCCCACTGCGGGACGAGGTTCGAGTTCGCGATCAGCACCCGCGGCGCCCACTCGTGCGTGCGGAACACCCCGACGGGTTTGCCGGACTGCACCAGCAGGGTCTCGTCGGCTTCCAGCTCGCGCAGCGACGCGACGATCGCGTCGAACGCCGGCCAGCTGCGCGCCGCCCGGCCCGATCCCCCGTACACGATCAGCTGGTCGGGATGCTCGGCGACCTCGGGGTCCAGGTTGTTCATGAGCATCCGCATGGCCGCCTCTTGCGGCCAGCCCTGGCAGCTCAGCGTGCTGCCCCTGGGCGCGCTGACGGGTCTCGCACCCGCTACCTGACTGGTCATGAGCGCTCCTCGCGGCATCGACGCCACTATCTAACCGCAGCCACTGCCCGGGTTGACTCGCAGAGCTTCGGCTACCGCCTCCTCGGTCTGGCCGGCGCCTGGATCACACGCGCATCCCGGAAGGACCTGCGAGACGCCCACCATGGTGTCTCTCTGCGTGGCAGCGCGGCCACCCGGCTTAGGTATTCGCGCTGGCTCGCGTTCCGGCGGATTCGCGCGAACGCTTGGGGACTGTCAGAGGGTGCTGCTTCTATGGAGGGGTGCTTCCGCCCTCTCCGCGTCGCCGCTCGCTGGTGGCGCGTGGCCCATCCAGGGGCTGCGAGTGACCCCGACCGTATTTCTATCTTCTCTACTTACTTTATAGATATTATGTTTCCTTCAGTGCCCGTATCGTGCGAAGGCGCCAGGAAACTGGTTAGGTTGGCTTGATGGCGACGACAAGACCGCCGGCCGGCGTGATCGGCTGTCGAGCTACGGCCGGGGAAGTCGGTTGGCGACCTACCTGCTGAGGCGTCTTGGGCTCGCGATCGTGACGCTCTGGCTCCTCAGCATGATGATCTTCCTCGCGGGCCAGGTGCTGCCGGGGAACCCAGGGCGAGCCATCCTCGGTCCGTTCGCGTCGCCGATCGCGGTGGCGAACCTCAACCGTCAGCTGGGCGTGGACCGCCCGCTGGTCACCCAGTACTGGACCTGGGTCACCGGCGCCCTGCATGGCAACCTGGGCATCTCGTACCAGTACCGGACCCCGGTCGAGCCGCTGCTGGCATCGGCGCTGGGTAACTCTGCGAAGCTCGCCCTGTTCGCGCTCGTCGTCATGGTGCCGCTCGGCATCATCGGCGGCGTGATCGCCGCGCTGCACGCCGGAACCCCGGTCGACCGTGCCGTGTCACTCACCGGCTTGTCAGCGGCCACGGTGCCCGAGTTCGTGTCAGGGATCGTGGTCATCGTCGTGTTCGGCGTGGGCCTGAAGGTCCTGCCGGTGACCGCCTCGGCCCCGCCGGGCTCGTCGTTCCCCATCCAGTTGAAGTACCTCATCCTGCCGGTGATCCCGCTGGTGTTCGAGTTCTTCGGCTACATAGCGCGGATGGCACGGGCGGGAACCATCGAGGCGCTCGAGTCCGACTACACGCGCACGGCAACGCTGAAGGGGCTGAAGCGCAGCGTCGTGATCCGCAGGCACGTGCTGCGCAACTCGCTGCTGCCGACCATCACCGTCATCGCCACCCAGATCGGCTACCTCATCGGCGGCCTGGTCGTGGTGGAGACCTTGTTCAACTACCCGGGCGTGGGGCGACTGATCTACACCGCCGCCACCGAGAAGGACTTCCCGGTGCTGGAGGCCGGGGTGCTCATGATCGGTGTCGTCTACATGATCGCGACCGTCGCAGCCGACCTGCTGAGCACGTCGCTGAACCCCCGACTGCGAACGGAGCTGACCAGGTGATCGACACCGTCGGTGCCCCCTCGCGGGTGGTCGGCAGCGACGTCAGGCGCGCGCAGGCGCCAGCCTGGCGGCTGCTGCTGCGACGGCCTGCGTTCATCATCGGCGCCGCCATCTTGCTGTTCTGGATAGTCTGCGCGATCTTCGGGAACGAGATCGCCCCGCATAACCCGCTCGCCCAGCAGCTGCTGGCCACCAACCGGCCGCCCTCGGCCGCGCACTGGTTCGGCACCGACCAGCTCGGCAGGGACGTGCTGTCAAGGGTCATCGCCGGGGCGCGCTCGATCCTGATCGTCGCGCCGCTGTCGACCCTGCTCGGGACGGTGATCGGCACCACGCTCGGGCTCGCGCTCGGCTACATCGGCGGCGCACTGGACGCGATCGTCTCCCGACTGGTCGAAGCCGTGCTCGCGCTGCCCGCGATCATCGTGGCGTTCCTGTTCATAGTGGCGGTGGGCGCGACCGCGGCCAGCGAGATCGTGGTCATCGGCCTGATCTTCGCCCCGCTGATCGCGCGCACCGTGCGCTCCGCCGTCCAGGTGGAGAGCCAGCTCGACTACCTGCCGGCTGCGCGGCTGCTCGGCGAGGGCCGGATACGGGTCATGTTCACCGAGATCCTGCCGAACGTGATGCCGACGGTGCTCGTCGAGTTCACCGTGCGGCTCGGGTACGCCATCTTCACGGTCGCGACGCTGGCGTTCCTCGGCTTCGGTGTGGACCCGTCGACGCCGAACTGGGGCTCCGACATCAACGCCAACTACGGCCTGATCGGTGCGGGCTACTGGTGGGAGACGCTCTTCCCCGCGCTGGCCATCGCCTCCCTGGTCATCGGCATCAACCTGGTGGCCGACTCGATAGACAGGGTGCTCGCCGGATGACCGCGCCCGCGGACGCGCCCGGGGGAGCCGGGCCCGCCGATAGCGCCGGCGTGCAGCCAGTGCTGCGCGTCGACGGTCTCGACGTCTCCTACACGGTCCGCGGCCAGGACCGGCCGGCGCTGCGCAACGTCTCCTTCGAGATCGGCAGGAACTCCTCGTACGGGCTGGTCGGTGAGTCGGGCTCGGGCAAGACCACGGTCGCGCTGGCGCTCACCAAGTACCTGCCGCGCAACGGCCGGGTCCGCGGCGGCTCGGTCACCATCAACGGGCAGGACCCGCTGGGCATGCGGGGCGAGGCACTGCGCGAGCTGCGCGCGCGGTCGGTGTCGATGGTCTACCAGGAGCCGGGAAAGGCGCTCAACCCGTCGATCAAGGTCGGGCGGCAGGTCGCCGAGGTCTACGAGATAGCCGGGCTCGGCCGGGCCGACGCGATGCAGCACGCCGCCGAGATGCTGCGGCGGGTGCAGATCCCCGACCCGCGCCGGGTGATGGAGCGCTACCCGCACGAGCTGTCCGGCGGGATGGCCCAGCGCGTGGTCATCGCCATGGCGGTTGCCGCCGAGCCGTCGCTGCTCATCCTGGACGAGCCGACGACGGCGCTGGACGCCACCGTCGAAGCCGAGGTGCTCGACCTCGTGACCGGGCTGCGCGACGAGCTGGACACCTCGATCCTGTTCATCAGTCACAACCTCGCCGTGATCTCCAAGATGTGCGACCGCGTCGGTGTCCTGTACGCGGGAGAGCTTGTCGAGGAAGGCCCGTCGGCGGAGTTGTTCTCCGACCCCCGGCATCCGTACACGGTCGGTCTGCTCCGCTGCCTGCCGCGGCGCGGCCAGCGCAAGGATCACGGCCGGCTCGACTCGATCCCCGGATTCCTGCCCGATCCTGGCCACCAGCCGGCCGGCTGCATCTTCGCGCCGCGCTGCCTGCTCGCCGAGGATCAGTGCTGGCAGGCACCGCCGCCGCCGTTCTCCACCGGGCCCGGCCGTACCTCGCGTTGCTACCGGCACGCGGAGGCTGCCGACCTGCCGAGGAGCACGCCGGTCGACGTAGACCTCCGCTCGGAGCTTGACGTCGGTGACGACCCGGTCATCGCGGTGCGGGACCTGTCCAAGACGTTCTCGTCCAGTCACGAGGCAGTCAGGGCGCTGGTGGGCGTCAACCTGACGCTGCAGCGGGGCGAGACGCTCGGGCTTGTCGGCGAATCAGGCAGTGGCAAGACGACGCTGGCGCGCGTGCTGCTCGGCCTGGTCGCGCCCGACCATGGCGCGCGCATCGAGCTGGACGGCAAGCCGCTGCGGCCTACGCTCTCGGGCCGGGACATCGGGCAGCTCCGGGCGCTGCAGATCGTGTTCCAGAATCCCGACTCGGCGCTGAACAGGCGGCACACCGTCCGGCGCCTGATAGCGAGGCCGCTGACCAGGCTCGCCGGGCTGAAGGGAGCCGCGCTGCGCGAGCGGCTCGCCGACCTGGTCAGGTCGGTCCGGCTGGAGGACAGGCATCTCGGCCTGCGCCCGCGCCAGCTGTCTGGCGGGCTGAAGCAGCGAGTGGCCATCGCCAGGGCGTTCGCCGGCGGCCCGCGGATCGTCGTCTGCGACGAGCCCACGTCCGCCCTGGACGTCTCGGTCCAGGCGGCCATCCTCAACCTGCTCGCCGACCTGCAGGCCAAGGAACAGGTGAGCTACCTGTTCATCTCGCACGACCTCGGCCTCGTGCGCTACCTGTCCGACCGGATCGCCGTGCTCTACCTCGGCCGCCTGATGGAGGTCGGACCCGCCGAGCGCGTGTTCAGCGGTCCCCACCACCCCTACACCGAGGCGCTGCTGTCAGCGGTGCCGAGCCTGGGCGGAGCCGCCCGCACCCGGATCAAGCTTTCCGGCGAGATCCCGTCGGCCGCCAGCCCACCGAGCGGGTGCGTCTTCCACACCCGCTGCCCGCGCAAGCTCGCGTCCGGGATCTGCGAGACGACCGAGCCGCCGCTGGCCGAAGCGGAGCCTGGCCACTTCATGAGCTGCCATATTCCTATCGATCAGCTAACAAATATGCAAGGTGACGGGCA
>JASIGS010000164.1 GCA_030052355.1 Streptosporangiaceae bacterium
TGCGCTCCTGCCAGATGCCGATCAGCACGTAGGCCGCCAGCACCAGCACGGTGGCCCCGGTCGCCAGCCCGTCCATGCCGTCGGTCAGGTTCACCCCGTTGGATTCGGCGGCGATCAGGAAGACGATCCAGATCACGAACGGCAGCGTGCCGATCGCGGGGCCGAAGTCGTGCAGGAACGACAGGCGCGCATCTGCCGGGGTGAGGCCGTAGCCATCAGGGTGCTGCAGCACCTCAAGCGCGAAAACAGTGCCGATCACGATCTGACCGGCCAGCTTCGCCCCGCTGCGCAGCCCGGCGCTCGTCTGCCTGAAGATCTTGATGAAGTCGTCGATGAAACCGACAAGCGCGAGGCCGGCCATCAGGAACAGCACCAGCAGGCCGGACGCGCTCATCGGGATGTGCGTCACCCAGTGCCCCACGGCGTAGCCGACCAGCGTGGCCAGCACGATCACCACGCCGCCCATGGTCGGCGTGCCGCGCTTGGTCTCGTTCGACTTGAGACCCTCCACCCTGATCGGCTGGCCGTAGCCCAGTCTGCGCAGCAGCCTGATGACCAGGGGTGTGCCGAACAGGGCGACAAGGAGCGACACGCCCCCGGTCGCGAGGATGGTCTTCAACTGCGCGGCCCTTCCTCACCCGCCGCACGCCGATCGCCCGCCACGGCCAGGCAAGCCGGGCCGGGCGCCGCGCTGAACTCCTCGTCCAGCCGATCGGTGGCGTTGCTGACCTCGGCCACGTCACCGGCTGCGGGCGACGACCTGCTCGAAGCCGAGGGGCTTGTCATGTGTCCATTCAGGGTCTTCTGCGGCGGCAAGCAGGATACAGCCCGCCGCCCGCGCGTCGTGCCTTCGAGCTTTAACAGCATCTGATGGCCAGCGAGGATGGCCTCGCCGACCACCGCTTTTCAGCGTAATCCGGTGCCTTGGCAGGTGATCACTCGGTTCGAGGTCACCCGATCTTTAGACGCGCTGGGACGCCGTTACGTTCGCCCGGACGCGAGCGAGCCTGGCCCGGTCCCCGGCGCGCCACGCGGATCAGTCCAGCGGCCTGCGGTAGGAGGTCCAGGCCGAGACGACCTCGAAGCCGGCCCGGCGGTAGATGCTGACCGCGCCGGTGGGGCTGTCGGAGTCGACGCCCAGCGTCGCGCGCTGCTGGCCGTCCGCGGCCGAGGCAACCATCACCTCGGCGAGGAGCGAGCCGGCCAGTCCGCGACGGCGCCAGGCCGGCCGGGTTCCGATCTCGTTCATCCGCACCCGCCCCGGAGTTTCCTCGCCCGCCAGGACGTAGCCGACGACCTGGTCACCGTCCAGGGCAAGACGGGTCAGATCCGGCCGGAAGCCAGGCTGGTACAAAGCCTGCTCCGACCAGGCGGCCAGGCTGGTGAGCTCAAAGTCGAAGTGATCGGCCATCGCCTCGTTATGCGCGGCATACAGCGCGGCCGTGTAGTCGGCCGAGAACGGGACCACCAGCAGGTCCGGGCGTGGCCGCGGACTAACCGGGACGCTGAGATCAGCAGCCATCTCGTACCAGTACCGGACCGGCCGCATGCCGAACCGCTCGAACAGTGCGAACGCCGTCGCCTCGGTGGCGTATGCATCAGCATCGAGCGACCAGTTCGCGCCCGGCGACAGCTCGTCGCGCAGCTGCCGGGCCCGCCGGAACGACCAGCCGAGCAGCTCGCGACCGAACCCACGACCGCGCCAGCCCGGCAGTACGCCGCCGAAGCTGTCCACCCGGTCGCCGTCGCCGACGGGGGGCGCGAGCATCGCCGCGGCGACGACCGCGTCACCGTCGAGGACCAGGCGGGTGTCAGCGGCCGGGTCACGAACCAGGCCCGACGTGAACCAGGATCTGACCGCATCCTCGGTAATGCCCGGATCAGCGCCAGCCGCGACGGCCATCTCGCGCATAAAAGCGGTGAGGACGGGCGCGTCCGCATCTGCGTAGCTCCGCCAGACAACGTAACTCACCGGCTGAAGCCTACGCACCGACCGGTGCCGAGCGTTGCTCGAGCGGGTCGGCCCGGATCAGTGCTTGACAATCACGAGAACGACCACGACCACGACCACCACCGCCACCAAGCCGTACATCAGCACCACCGCGGCATTGGTCCCCAGCAATCCCAGCAGCTGCTTTTCAGCCTTTGGCTCTGCCGGCACCGCGCGCCTGAACTCGGTGCCCTCGTCACCGGGCCGCCTGACGATCGGGCGGTACGGCGGTGGAACCTGTCTCACAGTTGGCGGCGGCTCTTCTCGCCGTGGTTTCTTGGGCATGCGACCTCCGGTTCTGGCCGAGCCTCGACAGGCGATCCGTCGGTCCCGCGCTGCAGATGCGTCCCTGCTCTGTCGAGCAATACTATGCGGCAGTCGCCCGCGTCAGCACCGACCCAGAGCCGAGTTATCCCAGTTCAGGGGCTATCTTCAGAGGTGGTGGCCGGTGTTGCGTTCGCGGCCCGCGCATCACAGCAGCGTGGCCTGGTGCGGGCAATCCGCCGTCGACGGGCGTCGGTTAGTGGCGGTGCTCCCCTATGGTGTTATAAGCCGATCAGCCGGGAGGTCGCTCATGCGCGTCGCCACACCTCGTCGGAGTCCTGGGTGACAGTCGAAGGCAGGAAGGCCGGCAGCAACCGCGGCCGGCAGCAACCGCGGCCCGCCCTACCGGCTGGACAGCCCGGCAACCCCAAGCGCGGCCGCAAGCGTGCCGCGGCTGAGGCCCGGCGCCAGGCGGCCAAGCGGCGTAAGCGGCGGCGCCGGCTGCTGATTGCGCTTGCGGTGGTCCTCGCAGCGGGGCTAGCCACCGGCGGGTTCATTTATGCGAACCTGCCACCCTCGATCGCGGTCTCTGGAGCATTCGGCACGAATCCAACGGTCACGATTCCAAAGGTCAACCCGCCAGCCAGCCTGCAGGTGCACCAGCTGATCAGCGGGCACGGCACGCTCATAGCCAAGGGCGACTTGGCCGTTACCGATCTCACCGCATACACCTGGAACGGTACGACAACCAAGAAGATCAGCGAGATTTCTACCGGCCAGCCGCAGGCACTGACCGTTGGGTCCACCCTTTCAGGGCTTGACAAGGGCCTGGAGGGCAGCCGAGTCGGCAGCAGGCTGCTGATCACCATCCCGCCCAAGGATGGGTTCGGATCACAGGGAGACAGCTCACTCGGGGTTACCGGCAAAGACACCCTGGTATTCGTCGTGGATGTGCTTGGTTCATACGACAAGACCGTCGGCGCAGACGGGACACGTGAGGCGGTCAATTGGACTGGGCTGCCAACGGTCGGCACCTCATCCCCCGGCACTGCCCCGTCGGTCCACATACCTTCAACGGCACCGTCTGCCACCCTGCAGGTCAAAACCCTGATCCAGGGAACGGGGCCCGTTGTGAAAAAGGGCCAGCTGCTCGTTGCCCAGTACGAGGGCGTGATCTGGCGCACCGGAAAGGTCTTCGGCTCTACCTGGAAGAGCGGCACGCCGGCCGGCTTCCAGATCGGCACTGGGCAGGTCATAAAGGGTTGGGACGACGGCCTTGTGGGCCAGCGAGTCGGCAGCCAGGTGCTGCTCGTGGTGCCGCCCGCCGATGGCTACGGCAAGTCAGGTTCCTCAAGCGCCGGGATCAAGGGCACCGACACCCTGGTCTTCGTCGTCGACATCCTCGGCACTTACTGAGTCCGTTCGTCGCCACGCGTCGGCCATGGCTCCCGCATGAGCCGCGCCGCGCGCGGAAAGGATCGACAACGTTGACCGTGAGGCCGCAACGGTGGCGTCGGAACGGTCCGCGAAGTGTCACGTGGCAAAGTCATGATCTAATCTAAAGATTCTCTTAGGACAAACAGGGATACGGCACAAGATGTTCGCTGAAGCCGCCGCTGAGCCAAGCGACCGAGTGGCTGACGCAACTGAGTGTGAGATTGAATGCGCGTTTTGGTTTAGACGGACATTGGCACTATTTGACTTTCCGGATAC
>JASIGS010000165.1 GCA_030052355.1 Streptosporangiaceae bacterium
TTCAACGAGCAGTTCACCTACCAGCGAGGCAGCATCGTCGCGAACGGCGACGGCACCGACGTGAAGATCGCCGAGTCGATCCCGATCAAGGGCACCAACGAGTACAAGCGGTACTACCCATACGGCGAGGTCTACGCGGATATCACGGGCTACGACTCGATCTACGGCCAGTCCGGCATCGAGCAGGCTGAAAACAGTGAGCTCGACGGCAGCGACCCGCGGCTGGCCATCCGCAATTTCACCGCGCTGCTGACCGGCAAGCAAAAGCAGGGCGCCACTGTCTCGCTGACGATCAGCCCCACGGCGCAGGAGGCCGCCTATCACGCGCTGTCGACCGAGACGAACGGCCATGCGGCGGCCCTGGTCGCGCTCAACCCGAGCACCGGCGCCATCCTGGCCATGGCGTCCTACCCGACCTTCAACCCGAACGAGCTCACGACCTTCAACGGCGCCCAGCTCGACAAGGTCGACAACGAGCTGCTCAAGGACCCCTCGAACCCGCTGCTCAACCGGGCAATCAACGAAACCTACCCGCCAGGATCGACCTTCAAGATCGTCACCAGCTCGGCCGCGTTCTCGACCAAGCTGGTCAAGAACACGAGCAGCCTGATCCCGGCCCCGACCGTCCTGACCCTGCCCAACGGGAACCTGCTGCACAACGACGACGGCGAGTCGTGCGCCGACGGGGACCCGCCGATCATCGAGGCGTTCTACCTGTCCTGTGACACAGCGTTCGGCGACCTCGGCATGAAGGTCACCGCCCCGGTGCTGCGGCAGTACTCCAGCCAGTACGGCATGAACAAGCCGCTGTCCATCCCGCTGGCAGTCTCCCCGAGCGTGATGCCCGACAACGCCGGCTGGACCGACCCTTCGCTCACCGCGCTCTCCTCTATCGGCCAGTACAACGACGCGGTCACGCCGTTGCAGGAGGCGATGTTCGCGGCGGCGGTCGCCGACCACGGCAAGCTGATGGAGCCGTACCTGGTCCAGCAGGTGCTCGGGCCCGGCCTGTCGGTGATCTCCAATCACAGCCCGACGGTGCTCTCCCAGGCCGTCAGCCCCACGGTGGCCTCCTACCTCCAGTCGATGATGAACCAGGTCACGCACAACCCGAGCGGCACCGCCTACCTCACCGCGGGCCCGCAGGCGACGGGTGGCCTCAACATCGACGGCAAGACGGGCACGGCACAGAACGGCCCGTTCAACAACAACCTGGATGACGCCGTCTTCACCTGCTTCGTGCCCGGCGCGAACATCGCCGTCGGGGTCATCGTCCAGGGCGGCGGGTACGGCGCGGATGCCGCCGCGCCGCTGGCGGTCCAGGTCATCAAGGCCTACCTGGGTGGTAAGCACTCATGATCACGCTCAGGACCACAAGCCGTCTGCACGGCGGATCCGTGCGGCCGGAGCAGCCCTACAACCAACGGCGCAGCCTGATAACAATGCACCGTGCCCGGCCGCAGCGCGCGGCCCGGGCCTGGCATGCTGGCGGCAGCCCCGATATGCAGGACGGTAACGCAAAGTGCGCGACATGACTCAGCCACGGTTGCTCGGCGGCCGGTACGAACTAGACGGCATAGTCGGGCGGGGCGGCATGGCAGAGGTCTTCCGGGCCCGCGACATCCGTCTCGACCGCATCGTCGGCGTCAAGACCCTCCGCAACGACCTTGCCCGGGACCAGACATTCCAGGCTCGCTTCCGCCGCGAGGCACAGTCCGCGGCGTCGCTGAACCACCCGTCGATCGTGGCCGTCTACGACACCGGCGAGGACATGATGGGCGGCACTCCGGTGCCGTACATCGTTATGGAGTTCGTGGACGGGCGGACGCTGCGCGACCTGCTGCGTGACGACCGGCGGCTGCTGCCAGAGCGGGCCGCCGAGATCACCGACGGGATCCTGCGCGCGCTGGACTACAGCCACCGCAACGGCATCGTGCACCGCGACATCAAGCCGGGCAACGTGATGCTGACCAGGACCGGCGAGGTCAAGGTCATGGACTTCGGCATCGCCAGGGCCGTGTCCGACGCCCAGCTCACCATGACGCAGACCGCTCAGGTCATCGGGACCGCGCAGTACCTGTCTCCGGAGCAGGCACGAGGCGAGCGGGTCGACGCGCGCAGCGACCTGTACTCGGCCGGCTGCGTGTTCTACGAGCTGCTGACGGGCAGGCCGCCGTTCACCGGGGACTCGCCGGTCGCCATCGCCTACCAGCACGTCAAGGAAGACCCGATACCGCCCTCGCAGGTCGATCCCGAGGTGCCGGCCTGGGCCGACGCCATCGTGCTCAAGGCCATGGCGAAGGATCCGGCCCTGCGGTACCAGTCGGCTGGCGAGATGCGCAACGACATCCAGCGCGCCCTCGCCGGCGCGCCGGTAGCGGCGCCGATGCGGACCGAGGCCTACGGGGCCGGCACCCGCCGGATGGGGGCCGCGAGTACGCAGGTGGCCGGGCGGACGACCGCCATCCCGCCGTACGGCTACGGCCCGCCCGACGAGTCGGGCGACGGCATGCCGCCACGCCGCAGGCGCGTCTGGCCGTGGGTCACGCTGGCCGTCGTCGTGATCGTGCTCGTGATAGCGATCGTGCTGCTGAAGTACGCGTCCGGCGCCGGCAGCGGCACCGCCGTACCCAACGTGCAGGGCGCGAAGCTCAGCGCCGCCAAGGCGACAATCGTCAGTGACGGGTTCAAGGTCGGCACGGTGCGCAAGCAGCACTCGTCGTCGGTCCCAAGCGGCGATGTGATCTCGCAGAGTCCCAACTCGAGTGACAACGAGCCCAAGGGCACCGCGATCAACCTGACCTATTCGATCGGGCCTGCCCACACGACCGCGGCCAAGGTGTCGGTGCCGCAGGTGGACGGGCTGACCAAGACCGCGGCCGAGAACGCGATCACTGCTCGCGGCCTCAAGTTCCAGGTCAGGCAAGCGACCGCCGGGACAGGTACGCCCAACATCGTGCTCAGCCAGAGCCCGCCGGCCTTCACGAGCGTGAGCAAGGGGACCACCGTGACGATCACGGTGCCCGGCCCGCTGACGGTGCCGAGCAGCGTGATCGGGGAGACCTACGCCACGGCGCTCGCCACCCTGACGGCCGCGCCCTACAGCTACGTGCCGACTGAAGTCTTCAAGGCGCCGCCAGCGGGCAGCAACTTCCAGCCGGGCCAGGTCTGGAACACGACCCCCGCGCCGGGAGCACAGCTGGCAGCCGGCTCGGGGATCACCGTCGACGTGGTGCCGACCCCGACCTCGTCCCCGCCGACCAGCAGCTCGCCGCCGACCAGCACCTCGCCGCCGACGCCGACGTCGTCGGCCCCCACCACGCAGCCGGGCCAGGCGGCACGCAAGCCGGCGGATGCGCCCACACCTTCACCTTGACGGTGACCGGCCGGGCGGCGGGAGGACCCCGCCACCCGGCCGGACCTACTACGCTTAGCAACGGCGCGTGCAGTCGGCGCGTCCCTGCCGCCTGAGCCCCCGACGGCGGCAGCGAGCAAGCTGATCAGGAGATGACCGTGCCTAAGTCCCGAGTCCGAGCCAAGGCGGTTTACACCCCGCCGTCCCGGTCATCCAAGGCCAAGGTGAGCCCGCAGTGGCTGGCGCCGACGATGGTTGGCGCGCTGATTGTCGGCCTTGTCTGGATCGTGCTGTTCTACGTCAGCCAGCAGAAGCTGCCGATCAGCCCGCTTGGCGCGTGGAACCTCGTCATCGGGTTCGTCTTCCTGGTGACCGGCGTCGTGCTGGCCACCAGGTGGCATTGAGGCCTCAGCCGCTAAGGGCCAGGGTTTTCAGCGAATAGCGCTGAAAACCCCCGCCCTTAAGCCTCGTCAGCGCCGCCACCCGCCCGAGCGGGCGATCTAGAACAGCCGGCCCTGGTAGAAGCCGTACGTCCCGAGCAGCTCGTGATTCCTGATCACCACGCCGATCGCGATGATCACTAGCATCGCTACTGTCGCGGCCACCTGGATCAGCGTGCGGTTCTTCTGCGGCGCGTAGGCGTAGGCGGCCGTCAGCAGCCCGCCCGCGATCAGGCCGCCCACGTGCGCCTGCCAGGCGATGTACGGCACTGAGAAGCTGATCACGAGGTTCAGCACGATCAGGAGCACGACCTGCCGCGAATCCAGGCCCAGCCGCCTGGACACCACGAACCAGGCTC
The DNA here is from genome assembly GCA_030052355.1 of Streptosporangiaceae bacterium. The sequence continues at coordinate 4,155 of JASIGS010000165.1, forward strand.
CGAACAGCCCGAAGATAGCGCCGGAGGCGCCGAGGGCTGGCTGCAAGGGCGCGGCCAGCAAGTAGTAAAGGACCGAGCCGCCAAGCGCGCTGACCAGATAGATGGTCAGGTACCTGACCGGTCCGAAGACGCGTTCCATGGCAGGGCCGACGATCAGCAACGCCCACATGTTGAACGCGATATCCAGGATCCCGAGCCCGCCCGTCCCCGGCAGGAACGCAGAGGTGATCATCCGGTACCACTGGCCGGTCGCGATGCCGACCAGCGGCCCGTGACTGGTTGCAACGGCCGGGCCGGCGAAAATCTCCCAGTCGGTCGCCAGGTTCGGGTGGATCTCCTGGAGCAGGTACAGGAGGATGTTGAGGCCGATCAGCGCCCAGGTGACCCGGGCCTTGGACGTGATCGCGCCGCCGAACCGGCCGGTCGCCGGGCGCGCGCCACGGTTGCCCTGCCTGATGCAGTCCACGCACTGGAAGCCGACCGACGCCGGACGCAGGCAGTCCGGGCAGGCCGGCCTGCCGCAGCGCACGCAGGACACATAGGTCTGCCTGCCCGGGTGCCGGAAACAGGTAGGGGCGCCGGGGACTACCCGGCCCTCGATGGACTGGCCCTGATCGGGGGGGTTGGCCATGATGGGTCTGACCTTCTCGCTATCGGCTTATCCGCCGTCGCCGTGGTCGATCTCCACGGACTGCAGCACGACGTCCTCGACCGGTCGGTCTCCGCGGCTCGTGCGGACCCGGCTGATCGCCTCGACAACATCGCTGCCGTCGAGGACCTCGCCGAAGATCGTGTGCTTGCCGTTGAGCCACGGCGTCGGCACTGTAGTAATGAAGAATTGGGAGCCGTTTGTTCCCGGCCCCGCGTTGGCCATGGCCAGCAGGTATGGCCGGTCGAAGGACAGGTCCGGGTGTATCTCGTCGCCGAACTTATAGCCGGGCCCGCCGGTCCCGGTCCCGAGCGGGTCCCCGCCCTGGATCATGAAATCCGGAATGACCCGGTGGAAGATCGTCCCGTCGTACAGCTTGGACTCACCAGTCTTACGGGTCGCCGGGTTGGTCCACTCGCGCGTTCCCTCTGAAAGCTCGACGAAATTTCGCACCGTCTTCGGCGCATGATCAGGGAAAAGTCGCACGACGACGTCGCCCTGGCTCGTCCGCAGCCTCGCGGTCATTGAGTTGTTCATACCTGGAATCCTGCCACGCTCGCCCGGTGCTCTGGCCACCGTCCGCCCTGCAGTGGACGTGCAGGGGGCGGCCCCCGGCCCGTGCTCTGGTGATTGACCCCATCACGGCAGGGAAGGTCTCTCCCGCGGGGACGAACCACGGGAGGCATCAGTGTCCGTTTTGACCAAGAATCGTCAGGCTACTGAGCCCACGGGCATCCGCGGCTACGCGACGCAGGCGGCCAACCAGCTCGCGCCGATGGCCAGGAACGCCGTTCCGGTGGCGCAGCAGACGGCAGCGAATGCGGGCGTGACTTTCAAGCAGGGCACCGACACGGTGGTGGCCAGGGCGACGCCGCTGGTCAACGCGGCGAGGTCGTGGGCGGCGCCTCAGCTGGAACAGTCCGCCCGGGCGATCAGCGAGACCATCGCGCCGATGATCGCCGACGCGCTGGTAGCTACTGCCCGCAAGATCGACGTGCCCGAGGAGAAGCCCAAGCGCGGGCCGCGGCTCCTCGCCATGTCCGGCATGCTGGCGCTGGCGGCCAGCGCCGCTGCGGCGGCGATGGCGATCCTGCGCCGCAACGG
>JASIGS010000166.1 GCA_030052355.1 Streptosporangiaceae bacterium
TCGTCGAAGATCACCACGAGGTGCTTGATCGGCGTGGCAGTGCCGTGGTGGTCGTACAGAGCCTTCGAGACCTTGGCCGGGACGTGGTAACCCGGGAACTCCTTAGCGAGCCTGGCCGCGAGCGTGGGGCTCGCGTTCGCTGCGTTCGCCGCGGTGACGCCGATGGCCGCGCCCGCGCCAAGGATCACCGTTGCGCCGATGGCGATGAAGGGCCGGAACCGCTTGACCTGGCTCCGGAAATTTGGGCCTTCGCCCATGCCAACCCTCCTGAGTTCTGCGGAACGAATGTGAGCGGCAGGGCTCCGGAAATGGGCGGAACACCGTCGCGCGGGCGCACGCGAGCGCCACGCGGGTCAACGTTTCACGAAAGGTTGACTATGTGACGCGAGATACATGACCAAAAGGGAAACGAACGAGCAACACTGGGCCAACCAAGGCTTCGGCTGGTCGGCCAGGCACCGGACAGGCCGGTCAGGCGAGCAACGCGCGACCGAAGTAGTCGTTGCTGTCTACGACACCCGGCAGCGCAAGGAAGTAGCCGCCGCCGAACGGGCTGATGTAGTCCACAAGCGGCTCTCCGATCAGCCGCGTCTGCACGTTTTCGAACTGGCGGCTGATGTCCTGCTGGTAGCAGGTGAAGACAAGCCCCACGTCGAGATCGCCGACCTGGTCGAGGCCGCGGTCATAGTTCCAGGCTCGCCGCAAGATCCGCTGGTCCGAGGTTTGCAGCGTCCGCGGGTTCGCCAGCCGCATGTGCGCGGTCAGCGGGATGACGTCGCCCATGGGGTCGGCCGCGTAGTCCGGGATGGCGTAGATACCTTCGGCGTCGAGCGGATAGCCGGAGGCGCGATACCGGCCGAACATGAGCTGCTGTTCGTAGACGTCCACCCGGTCCCAGAACTCGACGAACATCCTGATCAGGCGCACGACGAGGTAACTGCCACCGGCGGCCCAGGACTGCTCGCCAGCGGCACGCTGAACCCAGACGAGCTTGTTCATCTCCGACGCGCTGTCCACCGACGGGTTCGAGATGCCGTCCATGAACCCGAGCTGGTTGCGCGGGACGGTACCGGCCGGCCGGGCAGGGCTGGCGAACCCGTCGATCCGCCAGTTCGCCTGCATGCCGCCGCGCGTGTTCTTCGCGATGTCGCGCAGCGCGTGCAGCACGACGTCCTCGTGCCCGGCGGTGAGCTGCAGGATGAGATCGCCGTCACACTGCGCAGGGTCGAGATCGTCGTTGGGGAATGACCTCATCTGCGTCAGGTGCGCCGGCAGGCGCGAAGCCAGCCCGTACCGGTCATCGAACAACGTCGATCCGACGCCGAAGGTGACGGTCAGCCCGTCAGGAACGACCGTCGGCCCGAGGGTGCCGGAGTCCGACGACGGCCCGCCGATGCCGACCGTTGGGGGCGTGCCGCCCGCGGTCAGGAACCGGGCGCGATCGGTGACCGTCTGGAAGAGCTCGGTCAGCTCGGCCCGGGTCTGCGCGGTGGCGTTGAACGAGATGACCGCGGTCGCCGCCTTCGGCTTCGGCAGGATCCCGGCCTGGTGCTTGCCGTGGAACGGTACCGCGGGCAGTCGCCCCTGCAGCTCCGCCAGATTCGCGGCGGCTTGCGCGTCCGCGCCCGCGCCCGAGCCCGAGCCCCGGTAGGCGTACCCGCCCGCCGCCCCGGCAATGCCGCCAGCGACGACTCCGCCCGCGACGCCGCCGGCCACACCGCGCAGGAACGACCGCCGCCCGGGGCCAGCGGCCTTAGCGGGCTCGGTGGGACCGCCAGCCGTTGCGCCGTCGGCAGACTCAGCAGCCTCATCAGGTTCAGAACTCATTGGCCATATTCCTTGGCTCTGCGATCGATGCGATCGGGGCGAGTTCCTGCAGCACCTGGCTGCATGCCGCGTCTATGTCCTCGCGCGTGAGGGTCGGCAGCGCGGAAACAGGAACCCACCATCCACTCGGCAGACGCTCTTTATCGATCAGCGACTGGAGCAGGGTCAGCCCCGAGTAGACCTCGGGTAGCTGCGGGTAGCGCGGGGCGAGCAGCGGGTGCAGCAGCGACAGCAGGTACCGGGTGCCCTGAATGTTGGCCAGGGTGGTCGCGAGCGTGGTACCGCTGCCGTAGTCATCATGGCCGGTCAGCTGGAACTCCAGCGCGTTCTCGAGGATCTCGTGCGTGCGCAGGCCGATGTCGATGAGCGGGATTTCCTGCCCGGGCCACCACGCGAGAAGCTGGTGCACGTTGGTGTTGAGCCTGTCGGCGACGGCAGTGAGCTCTGGCACGGACTGCCCGTGCCAGAGACCGTATTCCAGCCGGTAGAAGCCGGTCCACTGCGGGCTGTAGGTTCCGAGGGCGTCCGCCCGGCCATCGATCTCGTCGTCGTAGTTCCCGAAGGCGTCGTACGCAGCGCCCAGCGTCTCGTACTGCAGGTGTGCGGTCAGCCAGTCACGCTTCGCCGTCGCGAGGTTGCCCTGCCGCACCTGCGCGGCCAGCGTGGTCGTCTCCCTGGCGAGCACCTGCAGCCCTGCCTCGGTGTACTTCGCGTAGTCCTTGGCCAGCGGGTACAGGTCGTTGTACGTGATCGGGAGTATGGCCCGCGCGCCCGCCACGTGCCCGGCGACGGTGACCGTGGGCCCGGTGACCGGGTCGAAGTCCTCCACCTCGCAGAGGAACGCGTACCTGCCGGACCCGACGTCGAGGGACATCGGCGCGGTGGTGCCAGGACCGATGTTCTGGAGTTCGTCGTACACGGCGCCGTTGGCCGGATTGGTCAGGTCGACCTCGGCACCGTATTCCGCCTCGTTGGTGACCTCGAACGTGTGCCAGCCGGGATGCGCCAGATGCCAAGTGCTCCCGCACGTGGCGTCGTTGAAGGAAATCGCGGTCGTCGAGGCGGAACTCGGCGCACGGGAACTGCCACAGGCTGTAAGGACAGCCGCGAGGGCCACGCCGACGGCAGCAGCGAGCAAGCGTCTGGTACGCATGGCCTTCCTGGGGAGACCTGATAAGGAACAAGCGGCCAGAGCACAGCATAGGTGTGCCTAATTCGACGGTTTAAGTTCTAGGGCAGCCCTGGACGAAACGTTCACCTGCTATACACCTAACGGGCGGTGACCGGGCGTGCACCCGAACGGGCACCGCCCGCGCGCAGGCAGGAAGCGTTGCTAGCCGCGGGTAACATCGCGACCGTGGCGGCAAGCACGGGCGACCCGGCACCGGCGACCCGGCACCGGCGACCGCGTGATGCGGTCGTGACATCGCAAGCCCTCATCGCCCCCTACGACGAGCAGTGGCCGGACCGCGCCGCGGCGGAGCTTGGCGAGCTGGCCCGGGTGCTCGGGCCCCTGGTGCTGCACGCAGATCACATCGGCAGCACCGCGGTGCCAGGCATGGCCGCCAAGCCGATCCTCGACCTGCAGCTGTCGGTCCGCGACCTCGACGAGGCGGCCGCGGCCTTCGATGCGCCGCTGGCCGCGCTGGGCTACCAGCGGCTGCCGTACGACCGCGACCACGTGCCGGCCGGCGACGACGGAAACCCCGGGCTCTGGGCGAAGCGCTACTGGCGGCGCAGGCAGCACCCGGCCGGCGACGTCAACCTGCACGTGCGCGTGTCCGGCTCACCGAACGAGCGGCTGGCGCTGCTGTTCCGTGACTGGCTGCGCGCGCATCCTCCGGCTGTCGCGGCGTACGCGCGGTTCAAGGGGGCGCTGGCCGACGCCGTGAACGGCGACCTGGAGGTCTACACCGACGTCAAGGACCCGGTCGTGGACCTGGTCGTCGCCGCCGCGGGCCACTGGGCCGCTGATAGCGGCTGGCAGCCGCACACCTGACGCGGAGGCATCCCGGTGCGACGGCCGCCGAAGGGCCAGGGCCGATAGTGTGAGCGGAATGGAGATCGGATTCGGCGCGCCGGTATCGGGCGCCTGGGCGACACCGCAGAACCTGGCAGCCTTCGCAACGGCTGCCGAAAAGGCTGGGTATCACTCGCTGTGGAGCTTCCAGCGGCTGCTGGTCCCGACCGGGTCCGGGATGGATCCGGTCTACTGGAGCGTCCTTGACCCGATGGCGGCGCTGTCCTTCGCGGCAGCGGTGACCAGCAGGATCAGGCTAGGCGTCGCGATCATCAACCTGCCGTTCGTATCCCCCGGCTACCTGGCCAAGCAGTCTGCCTCCCTGGACGTGCTGTCCGGTGGCCGGCACGACCTGGGCATCGGGATCGGCTGGATGCCGGAAGAGTTCGCGCTGACCGGTGCGGACATGGCCGGGCGCGGCGCGCGGGCCGGCGAGTTCGTGCAGGTACTCCGCGCGCTGTGGGGCGAGCCGCCAACTGAGTTCTCCGGCAGGTTCTACCAGGTGCCATCGGGGGACCAGGCGCCGAAACCGGTGCAGCCGGGCGGGCCGCCTGTTCTGCTCGGCGGCCTGGCCAAGCCGGCCCTGCAGCGGATCGGCCGGATCGCGGACGGCTGGATCACCTCCAGCCGCACGGACCTGTCCCGGTGCGGCGAGCTGATCGCCATCGTGCAGGACGCAGCAGTCGCGGCCGGCCGCGACCCCGGCAAGCTCCGGTACATCTGCCGCGGGGTGGTCAGGGCCGGGGCGCCGGTCAGCGGGCCTGACGGGAACCGGCTGCTGCTGTCCGGCAGTTACGAGCAGATCCGTGCCGACACGGCATGGCTCGGCGAGAACGGCGTGACCGAGGTCTTCTATGACCTCAACTGGGACCCGCTGGTCGGCTCTCCCGAGGCCGACCCCGCCGCGGCGACGCACCGTGCCCAGGAGATCCTGGAGAAGCTCGCTCCGGGCCACTAGTGGCCGGAAATGGAGTCTTCTGAGCGAACGGCGCTCCAGGTGCGTGGATCGCAACGCGGAGGAGGAGCTCCCGGCCACTGAACACATCCTGCAATCGGAGGTGCGCGGTGAAAGCGGTGCGATTCGACGAGTACGGCGGGATCGACGTCCTCCAAGTGGTCGACGTGCCCACGCCAGTCGCCGGCCCTGGCCAGGTACTGGTACAGGTCAAGGCCGCGGGCATCAACCCCGGCGAGGCCAAGATCAGGGAGGGTCTGCTGCACTCCCGCTGGCCAGCGACGTTCCCGTCCGGCGAGGGCAGCGACCTGGCCGGGATAGTTGCGGACGTCGGCCCCGGGGTTACCGGCGCGGCCGTCGGCGACGAGGTCATCGGGTTCACCGACAACCGGGCGAGCCACGCCGAGTACGTGGTGGTCGAGGCGGAGGACATGACGGCCAAGCCGCCGGCCGTGCCGTGGGAGGTCGCCGGGTCACTGAAGGTCGCGGGCACCACCGCGTACGCGACGGTCCGCGCGGTCGCGCTGTCCAGCGGCGACACCGTGGCCGTGTCGAGCGCGGCCGGCGGCGTCGGGTCGATCACCGTCCAGCTGGCCCGGCTCGCCGGGGCGAAGGTGATCGGTATCGCGGGCCCGGACAACCACGACTGGCTTTCCGGGCACGGCGTGATCCCGGTCGCCTACGGCGACGATGTTACCGACCGGATCAGGCAGGCCGCCGGGGATAGCGTCGACGCGTTCATCGACACGTTCGGCGCTGACTACGTGCAGATCGCGCTCGATCTGGGCGTCGATCCGTCACGGATCGACACGATCGCGAACTTCGGCGCTGTCGCGCAGTTCGGCGTCAAGGCGGAGGGCGGCGCCGCGGTGCCCGCCGCCAAGACGCTTGCGGAGCTCGCTGACCTGATCGCAGCGGGCAAGCTCGAGGTGCCGATCGCCGGGGCGTTCCCCCTCTCGCAGGTGCGGGAGGCCTACGCCCGCCTGGCCAGTGGTCACGTCCGCGGCAAGATCGTCCTGGTGCCCTGACCGGTCAGAGCGCGAGCAGCCGGGCCAGTACGTCCGGGTCGGCGCCCTCCAGGTCGATGATCTTGGTACGGCTCGTCGCGCCGCTCACCAGCGTCGCCGCGCCGCGCCTGACGTCAAACGCAGCCGCGAGCGCGTCCAGCGCGGCGGCCGTGGCCCTGCCGTCGACGGCGCGGGCGCTGACTCGGACGACGAGCGCGCCGTCCCGTTCGCCGCCGACGCCAGGGCGCGCCGACCCGGGCACCACCCGGACGGTTATCCGCACGCCCTCAGTGTTCCTCCTCGCGTGCCCGCTCGGCGTAGCTGACCGCTATGAGGCTGGCGACGAAGACGGCGACGCTCGCGAGCAGGAGCGCGAGCTGCGCGGTGCTCACCGTGATGGTCTTGCCGGGAGCGGGCGTGAGCACGAGCAAGATCTTCCTGATGACCGCGATGAGCCCGATGACGATGAACGGCTGGGCGACGAGCCGCCGGGCGCGCAGCGTGATGACAACCGTGTGCACGACCTCGACGAGGATGAGGACCAGCAGAACCCGGTCGAGCAGCGTCTGCACTCCGTTGTTGACGGCGCCGAAGGTGCCGTTGACGAAGTCCACGACGCTGGCGACAAGGACGACCACGGCGAGTGCGACGAGCACGATCCCCACCGCGACAGTGACCACGTCCTGGGCGTGCTCCAGCATCCAGATCCACCGGCCCTCGCTGCCAGGGCCGCCCAGCCAGCTACGCAGGCCTGGCCGCTGGTTCAGCGCCGAGGCGCCAGCCTGCGATGGCCCGTGGCCTGCCTGCTCGCGATGATCATCGCTGGCGCTGGTCACGCGGTCATTGTGCCCACTGCCCGGCCGCCTACCCGCTGGTCACACCGCGCCGGTAGCCTGACCAGGTCGTCACAGCCATCCTGCACCCTGCCACTTGCCGGGAGGTCAGCCCGCACATGACCAACAGCGCTCTGCTGATCATGGACGTGCAGAACGGTATCGTCCAGCGCTTCGCCGACGACGACGGCTACCTTCCCAGGCTGGCCGCAGCGGCGCAGGCCGCGCGCCAGGCCGGACTGAAGGTCATCTACGTGACCGTCGGATTCCGGGCCGGTTACCCGGAGGTCAGCCCGCGTAACAAGAGCTTCTCCGCGCTCGCCGGCTCCGGCAGGTATGCAGGGGGCGACCCGGACACTGCCGTACATTCCGCCGTCGCTCCGGAGGCCGGGGACGTTGTCGTCGTCAAACGGCGGGTGTCTGGCTTCGCTGGCAGCGACCTCGACGTCGTGCTGCGCTCGGCGGGGATCGACTCGCTGGTGCTGGCCGGCATCGCCACCAGCGGGGTGGTGCTGTCCACTTTGCGGCAGGCCGCCGACCTGGACTACCAGCTCACCGTTCTGTCCGACGGCTGCCTGG
>JASIGS010000167.1 GCA_030052355.1 Streptosporangiaceae bacterium
TCCGAGCTGAAGTCGGTCCGCGCGGAGATCAGGGACCTGTCCGAGGAACTCGACAAGGTGGTGGACAGCGCCCACAACGCGCAGATGGCGAGGACGACCAGGCAGCTTCAGGTCGAGCAGATCGCTGGCCGTGCCGTCGAGGAGTTCGCCATCGAGCCGGACGTGCTCGTGGCCGAGTACGGCCCCGACGTCCCCGTGCCTGGCGGCTCAGAAGAGGAGCCCGCGGTGGCCTACGACCGCGAGGCCCAGGAGAGGCGGGCGCACGCGGCCCAGCGTCAGCTCGAGCAGCTCGGCAAAGTGAACCCGCTGGCGCTCGAGGAGTTCGCCGCGCTGGAGGAGCGGCACGCGTTCCTCGTCGCGCAGCTCGAGGACCTGCGGAACACCCGCCGTGACCTGCTGACCGTGATCAGAGAGGTCGACGAGCGGGTCCAGCAGGTATTCTCCGCCGCCTACGCGGACACCGCGCGCGAGTTCGAGTCGATCATCGGCAGGCTGTTCCCCGGCGGCGAGGGCAGGCTGCTGCTGACCGAGCCCGAGGACATGCTGACCACCGGTATCGAGGTCGAGGTACGCCCGCCCGGCAAGCGAGTGAAGAGGCTTTCGCTGCTGTCCGGCGGGGAACGCGCGCTGACCGCCATCGCGTTCCTGGTGGCGATCTTCAGGGCCAGGCCGTCGCCCTTCTACGTGCTCGACGAGGTCGAGGCGGCGCTGGACGACACCAACCTGCAGCGGCTGCTCGAAATCCTGGCCGAGTTGCGTGACGCCTCGCAGCTCATCGTCGTGACACACCAGAAGCGCACCATGGAGGTCGCGGACACGCTGTACGGGGTCACCATGCGCGGGGACGGTGTCTCCAACGTGGTCAGCCAGCGGCTGCGCGAGCGCGAGAGCGCGTAACCCGGTTGCGGGTGCCAGCACGCACCGCCGCAACGGCCAGGAACCGCCCAGCAGCTTTCGAGGTCATCAAATCCATCTATAACCGCTTATATTTAGCTGACCCGAGACAGCGTGTGGCGCCCCAAGCTTGGTGTACCGGCTGAGCTCATCCAGCTTCCAAGCGGGGGACCGCATGAGACCGACCAAGCAGCGGTGGCACCGCGGACCTGGCAAGCTGGCAGCAGTGCGCGCGAAGGCAGCAATCACGAAGGCATTGCGTCGCAGGGCAGTGCGGTGCCGCGGCGCCCATGTCGCGATCCTCGCGGCGGTGACGCTGGCGATATCCGGCGGTGTCATCGGCGCGGCGCCGGCCGGCACATCGTTCGCAAGCACCGCCGCGACGCAGACGGCGAGCGCAGGGGTTGCACCGCCCCGGCAGGCCGTCGCACACCACGGTCCAGAGCGGCTGGGGAGCGCGCCGGCGGTCGCGCCCGGCGCTCATCGCATCGGCGCGCTGCCCGGGGCGGCGACGCTCAGCGTCGACGTGATGCTCGCGCCTCGCAGCGCGGCGGCCCTGCAGGCATACGCCACAGCCGTGTCCTCACCGGGGAACTCGCTGTACCGGCACTACCTGACCGTCGGGCAGTTTGCCTCCAGGTTCGGCCCGACCGCTTCGGCTATCTCCGCCGTTGAGTCCTCGTTGCGGGCGGCGGGCCTGCGGCCTGGACTCCTCGCGGCCGATCACTTGATGCTGCCCGTGACGGCCACGGCGGGTCAGTTCGCCAGCGCTTTCTCGACCGGCTTCGAGCGCTACCACCTGCCAACCGGGCGCGTCGCGTTCGCGAACACCAGGGCGCCGTTGCTCCCAGCGTCCGCCGCCCCGCACGTCTCCGCTGTCATCGGCCTGAACAACCTCACCCTGCCGCAGCCAGCTGGCCTCGCCCGGCCGGCCACCCGTGCCCGGACAACGGAGCCGGAGACGTCGCAGGCTCCCCAGGTGGTGACCGGCGGACCGCAGCCGTGCACGGCCGCCGCGGACGCCGCGCCCAGCAATTCTGCCTACACGGCCGACCAGATCGCGTCGGCGTACAGCTTCTCCGCCCTGTACGGCGCCGGGGACGAAGGCGCGGGCGAGACGGTCGCCGTCCTCGAGCTTGAGCCCGACCTGCCGAGCGACATCGCCGCCTATCAGTCCTGCTATGGCACCGACGCCACGGTGAGCTACGTCCAGGAAGACGGCGGCGTGAAGTCCGGAGCCGGATCGGGTGAGGCGGCGCTCGACATCGAGGACATCATCGGGCTGGCGCCGCAGGCGGCCATCGACGTCTACCAGGCGCCGAACACCTCAGCCGGGTGGACCGATGACCTGACCGCGATCGTGGACAACACCGCCGTCAAGGTTGCGTCGACGTCATGGGGCCAGTGCGAGCAAGACGCGGGCACGTCAGAAATCACCGCGGAAGGCACGCTTTTCGAGCAGGCCGCCACCGAGGGCCAGTCGTGGTTCGCCGCCGCGGGCGACGCCGGGTCGACCGACTGCGGGAAGAGCTCACTCGGCGTCGATGACCCGGCCAGCCAGCCGTACGTGACCGGCGTGGGCGGCACGTCGCTGACGTCGGTCACGGGGCCGGCTCAGACGGTGTGGAACGAGAGCGCCCATAAGTCCGGCGCTGGCGGCGGCGGCATCTCGTCCTACCACGCGATGCCCGCCTACCAGTCGTCCGCGCCGTCTTCGCTGAACGTCATTAACGGGCATTCGTCAGGCAAGCCGTGCGGCGCCGCCAGCGGATCGTACTGCCGGGAAGTCCCTGACGTCTCCGCGAGCGCAGATCCGTACCACGGCTATCTGATCTACTACAAAGGCTCCTGGGCGGGCATCGGCGGCACCAGCGGCGCCGCGCCGACCTGGGCGGCCCTGACGGCCCTGACCGACGCCTCGGCCGCGTGCGCCGGCACCCCGATAGGCTTCGCCAACCCCGTGCTGTACAAGGCGGCGGCGAAGGATTATTCCGCCGACTTCTCCGACATCACCAGCGGTAACAACGACTACACGCCTGACGGCTACTCCGGTGGCCTGTACCCGGCCGGTAAGGGCTACGACATGGCCTCGGGCCTGGGCAGCCCGCACGGCGCCACCCTCGCCCACGCGCTGTGTACCACCCGCGCGGTCACGGTCATCAGCCCCGGCAACAAGACGCTGACCGTCGGGGTCGGCGCCAGCCTGCAGATGAGGGGGACCGACTCGCGCGGTGCCTCGCTCACTTTCTCGGCCACCGGCCTGCCGCCTGGCCTGTCGATCAGTTCCTCGGGCCTTATTTCCGGCACCCCCAGGACCGAAGGGACCTACCGGGTCAGAGTGAAGGCCGCGGACCCAGCAGGGGCGAGCGGCTCGGTCGCGTTCACCGTCACCGTGCGCGCGAAGACCTCGACCACCCTGACGCTGTCCAGGTCGCAAGTCAGTTACGGCGACGAGCAGACCGAGCAGCTGACCGTGAGGGTCAGCGCGGCATCCGGCACGCCGTCAGGGACCGTCACCGTGAAGGCCGGCGCGAAGGTGCTGTGCACGATCGGACTCAAGTCCGGCAAGGGAGCCTGCGCGCTGGCCGCCAAGAAGCTCGGCCCCGGTAGTTACAGCCTGATCGCCAGCTTCCATGGCAGCACTCACTTCATCGCCTCCACCTCCGCGAAGAAGGCGCTCAGGGTTGTGAGTTAGGCGCCGCCAGTTAGCGCCTTGCTGCCAGTCGCCGTCGGCCGGCGCTGTGTCATCCAGTGGCCGCGGTCTGCCAGACTGGTTGCGCCATGGAAACAGATCTGATCATCGCCGCGATCGTCGTCGTCGTGGGCGGCGGCGGCACTGCAGCGCTCGTTCCCTTCCTGCGCTCGCGCCGTCAAGGCCAACAGCCGCGCGACGGCCAGCAGACCACGGGCGGGACCGGCACGCTGGAGCGGCCGCCCGGCCAGCAAGGCGGTACCGCGACGGCCGCTCCGCCGGAGGTACCCGCGCCCTCGGCGCCGCCCGACATCACCGCGCCGCCGGAGCAGGTGCCGGGCGTCACCCTCGAGAAGCCGCCGCCGTCTGCCGGCCGGCTGGCGCGGCTGCGCGGCCGGCTTGCGCGTTCGCACTCGGCCATCGGCACCGTGCTGTTGAACCTGTTGTCCACCGGCCGCCTCGACGACGAGGCGTGGGAGGAGATGGAGGACACCCTCATCACCGCGGACATGGGCGTAGTCCCGGCGCGCCAGCTCGTCGAGCAGCTGCGCACCGAGGTCAAGGTGGCCGGCACGACCGACGTCGCCGAGGTCAAGGCGCTGCTGCGGGCCGACCTCATCGAGATGCTCGGCCCGGACATGGACCGGTCGCTGCACCTGAAGCCGCACGGAGACCGCCCGGCCGTGGTGCTCGTGGTCGGCGTCAACGGCACCGGCAAGACGACCGCGTGCGGCAAGCTTGCCAGGGCCCTGGTCGGCGACGGGCAGAGCGTCGTCCTCGGCGCGGCCGACACGTTCCGGGCCGCGGCCGCCGACCAGTTGCAGACCTGGGCGGAGCGCGTCGGGGCACAGGTCGTCAGGTCTGACCGGGAGGGCGCGGACCCGGCGAGCGTCGCGTTCGAGGCGGTCAACGTCGGCATCCAGGAAGGTGCCGACGTTGTGATCGTGGACACCGCAGGCCGCCTGCACACCAAGACCGGCCTGATGGACGAGCTCGGCAAGATCAAGCGGGTGATCGAGAAGCACGGCAGCGTGGACGAGGTGCTGCTCGTACTCGACGCGACGACCGGGCAGAACGGCCTGCGGCAGGCCAGGGTGTTCGCCGAGGTTGTCGACATCACCGGCATCATCCTCACCAAGCTCGACGGGACGGCCAAGGGCGGCATCGTCTTCCAGGTGCAGCGCGAGCTCGGCGTCCCGGTCAAGCTGGTCGGTCTCGGCGAGGGGCCCGATGACCTGGCCCCGTTCGACCCCGAGGTGTTCGTCGACGCCGTTCTCGGCGACTAAGGCGCGGTTCTCGGCGCCGTAGTGGGCCTGCCAGCGGCCGCAAACACGAGACCGTGACAGTTGCGCGGTCGCAGACCGGGGCAATATGGTCACGAAAGGCCGCCAAATCGTCACGGTCTTGCCGACGCCACGGACAGATCCGCGTATTTCGGGCGCGCTGATCACGGATTGCCCTGGCTGCAGCGTTGCCGGAGGACTGCCGAGGCGCGGGACGTGGCGTTCCTAGCTCATGGGGAGCCTGGCGGGGGCGCGCGCTTCGGTAACCTGGAGAGCCAGACGTTCGCTCGCATCCAGGACGGCAACCCGACGTGTTCGAGACTCTTTCCGACCGGCTAACCCAGGTCTTCAGCTCCCTGCGGGGGCGCGGCCGGCTGTCGCAAGCCGACATCGACGCCACCCTCAGGGAGATCAGGATCGCCCTGCTCGAGGCGGACGTTGCGCTGCCCGTGGTCAGGGAGTTCATGGCCAAGGTCAGGGAGCGCGCCAGCGGGGTCGAGGTTTCTGAGGCGCTGAACCCGGCGCAGCAGATCATCAAGATCGTCAACGAGGAACTCATCGCGATCCTTGGCGGCGAGGCGAGGCGGCTGCGGTTCGCCAAGAACCCGCCCACCGTGATCATGCTGGCCGGCCTGCAGGGCGCAGGAAAGACGACCATCGCCGCCAAGCTCGCGCTGTGGCTGAAGTCGCAGGGCAACACTCCGCTCATGGTCGCCGCCGACATGCAGCGTCCCAACGCCGTCGAGCAACTCCAGGTGCTCGGCGAGCGGGCCGGAGTCCCGGTGTTCGCGGCATTCCCTGGCAGCGGAGTCGGCGACCCTGTGCTCGCGGCCAACCTCGGCATCGCAGAGGCGCAGCACAAGCTGTACAACACGGTGATCATCGACACCGCGGGCCGGCTGGGCATCGACGAGGCGATGATGCAGCAGGCCCGTGACATCCGGGACGCCGTCGATCCGGACGAGATCTTGTTCGTCGTGGACGCCATGATCGGCCAGGACGCCGTGCAGACCGCACAGGCGTTCCTCGACGGGGTCGGCTACGACGGGGTGGTGCTGGCCAAACTGGACGGCGACGCCCGCGGCGGCGCGGCGCTGTCGATAGCCCAGCTCACCGGCAAGCCCGTCATGTTCGTCGGCACCGGCGAGAAGCTCGAGGACTTCGACGTCTTCCACCCCGACCGGATGGCGTCAAGGATTCTCGACCTCGGCGACGTGCTGACCCTGATCGAGCAGGCCGAGCGGAACTTCGACCAGGAGCAGGCCGCCGAGATGGCCGGCAAGCTTGCCTCCGGCGAGGGATTCACGCTCGAGGACTTCGTCGACCAGCTGGCCATGGTCAGGAAGATGGGCCCGATCAGCAACATACTCGGCATGCTTCCGGGTGCCGCACAGAACCGTGAGCTGCTGAGCCAGGTCAGCGACAAGGACCTGGACCGGGCAGCGGCCATCGTCAACTCGATGACGCGCGAGGAGCGGCGCAACCCGAAGATCCTCAACGGCTCCCGCCGGGCCAGGATCGCCGCCGGATCCGGGGTGACCGTCGGCGAGGTCAACCAGCTGGTCATCCGGTTCCAAGAGGCCCAGAAGATGATGCGCCACATGATGGGCAGCATGCCGGGAATGGGCGGGATGCGGCGCAGCAGCAAGTCGCGCGGAAAGGCGAAGAAGAAGGGCAAGGGCGGCGGCCGTCCGGTCGGCGCCGGAAGCCGCGGGCAGGCGCAGCCAGCCGGGCCCGGTCTCGACCAGCGGCAGCAGACTCCTGCGGGGAACGGCCCGAATCCGGCCGGCCTGCCTGCCGGGTTCGGCTCACTGCCGGGTCTTCCCGGCCAGGACGGCGCGATCAAGCTGCCATCGACCGGCGCCGGCGGATTCGGCGCTGGGCAGCCCAACCTGCCGCCCGGCCTCCGCGGCAGGCAAGGCAAGAAGGGCCGGTAGCGTCACGGCGCCAGCCCGGAGCGCGCTGCGGCCTGGGCCGTGATTACGCTCCAGTGGACCTCGTCTGGCAGAATGTGTGCGCAAAGCCCCGGTGGCGCGAGGCCCTCTCTCCCTCGCCGCCGGAACCCATCTTGGGCAGCGGCGGTCCGGTCCTCACCCGGACGCGAGCCGCCCGATACCAATTCGCTGGGAGAAGACCGCAGCCGTGGCTGTCAAGATCAAGCTAAAGCGCCTGGGCAAGATCAGGGCGCCGTATTACCGGATCGTCGTCGCTGACGCCCGCACCAAGCGTGACGGGCGAGCAATCGAGGAGATCGGCAAGTACCACCCGAAGGCAGACCCTTCGTTCATTGAGGTCGACTCGGACCGCGCGCAGCACTGGCTGGCCGTCGGTGCGCAGCCGACTGACCCCGTCAGGAAGATCCTCGAGATCACCGGGGACTGGCAGAAGTTCAAGGGCCAGACGGGCTCCGAAGGCACGCTCCGGTCGGCCGAGCCGAAGGCCGATAAGAAGGCGGCGTTCGCCGCTGCTGTCGCCGAGACGCTGACCGAGAGCGGCGCTGTCACGAAGGGCAGAGGGCGGGGCAAGGCCGCGGACGCCAAGGCCGGCGAGGCCAAGGCTGGCGAGGGCAAGGCCGCAGACGCCAAGGCTGGCGAGGGCAAGGCCGCAGACGCCAAGGCCGGCTCGGGCAAGGGCAAGGCTGGCGCGGCCAGGGGCGGCGAGGCCAAGGGCGGCACTGCGAAGGCAGACAAGCCCGCGGCAGGCGCGAGCAAGGCCACCGAGGCCACGGCGCAGGCTGCGGCCGACGAGACCGCCGCCAGCGGCGCAGAGGCCAGCGTGACCGAGGCCAGCACCGAGGCGGCGCCAGAGGCTCGCACTGAGGCGTCGCCCGAGGCAGGTACCGAGGCGGCGCCGGAGGCCGGCACTGAGGCCGGTACCGAGGCGGCGCCGAAGGCCGGCACCGAGGCTGGTACTGAGGCGGCGGCGGAGGCCGGCACCGAGGCGGCGCCGGAGGCCAGCACCGAGGAAGCCCAGGAGACCGGCGCCGGTGCGGCTGGCGAGGGTGACGCCTGACATGCTCGAGGACGCCCTGGAACATCTCGTCAGGGGCATAGTCGAGCATCCCGACGACGTCGAGGTCGGCAGCCGCGGGCTGCGCCGCGGCCGCGTCCTCGAGGTGCGTGTGCACCCCGAGGACCTCGGCAAGGTCATCGGCCGCGGTGGCCGCACCGCGAGGGCGCTGCGCACCGTGATCGGCTCGCTGGCAGGCAACAGTTACGTCCGCGTGGACCTGCTCGATACCGACGAGGTCCGTTAGGCCGTGCCTCGCAGCGGCATGGCCTAGGCGGGACGCTGGCGAAGGACGCGCTCGCAGTCTCATGCAACTCGTGGTCGGCCGGATAATCAGGCCGCACGGCGTCCGCGGCGAACTTGCCGTGGAGGTGCGGACAGACGACCCTGACCAGCGTCTGGCCGTCGGGAACGTGCTCGCCACCGAGCCCGTGGCGGCCGGGCCGCTCACCGTCGCCGGCAGGCGCTGGCACCTGGGCAGCCTGCTGATCTCGTTCGCCGGCATAGCCGACCGCGATCAGGCCGAGTCCTTGCGCGGCACGCTGCTCGTCGTCGACTCCGCCGACCTTGAGGATCCCGACGACCCCGAGGAGTTCCGCGACCACCAGCTGATCGGGCTGGCGGTCGTCGGGACCGACGGTGAGCTCGTCGGGGAGGTGAGCGACGTGCTGCACTATGGGCAGGACCTGCTGGTCGTCACGGGCAGCGGCAAGCGGGCGGGTGCGGAGATCCTTGTGCCGTTCGTGGCGGCGATAGTGCCCGAGGTCGACCTGGAGGCGGGCCGGCTGGTCGTCGACCCGCCGGACGGCCTCCTGGACCCTGAAACCGCCAGCTAGGAACGTGGACCGTGCTGCGGATCGACATCATCACGATCTTCCCCGAGTACTTCGGGCCGCTGAACGTCTCGCTCATCGGCAAGGCCGCCGCCCGCGGTGACATCGCGTTCGGCGTCCACGACCTGCGCCGCTGGACGGCCGACGTGCACCGCACGGTGGACGACTCCCCGTTCGGCGGCGGCCCTGGCATGGTCATGAAGCCAGAGCCGTGGG
This sequence comes from Streptosporangiaceae bacterium, assembly GCA_030052355.1. The sequence goes on from JASIGS010000167.1 coordinate 8,928, forward strand.
GCGAGGCCCTGGACGAGGTCGCCGGGCCCGGCGGGGACCCGCTGCTGATCATCCCCAGCCCGGCGGGCGTGCCCTTCACCCAGGAGCGGGCCGCACGGTACGCGGCCGAGCCGTGGCTGATCTTCGCGTGCGGCCGGTACGAGGGGATCGACGCCAGGGTGGCCGAGTACGCGGGGTCCCGGATGCGGGTGGCGGAGGTCAGCATCGGCGATTACGTGCTGGCCGGCGGGGAGCCGGCGGTGCTCGTCATGACCGAGGCCATCTGCAGGCTGCTACCTGGCGTTCTCGGCAACGCCGCGTCCGCCGCGGATGACTCTTTCGGGGGAACGGGCGGGCCAGGCGCCTCTGGGGCAGCGCCGATGACTGGTCTCGTGGAGGGTCCGGCGTACACGAGGCCGCGGGTGTGGCGCGGCCGTGACGTGCCATCCGTGCTGCTCTCCGGCGATCACGCGGCGATCGCCAGGTGGCGCCGCGACTGTGCGCTCCGCCGGACTGCGCAGAACCGTCCCGACCTGGTCGCGCGGCTGCTCGAACGGCGTTCGGGGGGCAGCGCGAGGCCTGAAACGGCGGCCGAGACGCTGGACGCCCGTGACCTGGCGGTGCTAGCCGAGGCTGGCTTTCCGGTTAGTGCCGAAGATGTGGCACACTAATAGACGCTGCCCCGCCGCAGACCTAGTCGCCGGGGAGCTGCCGGGAGTTGCCTGGCGCCACTAGACCGAGCAGCGCGTTCGCAGGCGTGCGCTGATGACTACTGAGGGAACCGCAGCAATGCACACCGCGATTGCCGAGCTTGAGCAGGCGCAGATTCGATCCGACGTGCCGGACTTCCGGCCAGGCGACACGCTGAAGGTGCACGTCAAGGTCACCGAAGGCAACCGGTCGAGGATCCAGGTCTTCCAGGGCGTGGTGATCCGCCGTCAGGGCGGAGGGGCACGCGAGACGTTCACCGTCCGCAAGATCAGTTACGGCGTCGGCGTGGAGCGCACGTTCCCCGTGCACACCCCGGCCATCGACAAGATCGAGGTCGTGACCCGCGGGCGGGTGCGCCGCGCCAAGCTGTACTACCTGCGTTCCCTGCGCGGCAGGGCCGCGAGGATCAAGGAGCGCCGCGAGGCAATGCCGGCGAAGTAGCTGGCTGGCCCTGGCCGTCCCTATTCCTTTCGCGAAGGTAAGCCGATGACGGCCGATGAGCCGCGCAGTCTGGCCGGGTCCGAGCCCGAGGCGGCCGGTTCCGATCCAGAGGCTGGCCGGCCGGGCGGGCACGTCTCCGGCGGCAAGCGCAAGGCCCCGGCGGGCCGCCGGCTCTGGCGAGAGCTGCCGGTGCTGGTCGTCTGCGCGCTCGTCATCGCGGTCGTCGTCAAGACCTTTGTCGTTCAGGCATTTGTGATCCCGACCGGCTCGATGGAGAACACGCTGCTGGTCGGCGACAAGATCCTGGTCAACAAGCTCGTCTACCACTTCCGGTCCATCGAGGCCGGCGACATCGTGGTCTTCGACGGAACCGGCACCTGGGAAGCGCCGCCCGCGCAGACGGGCGCGGGCTCTAATCCGCTCGCTCGTGCCTACGACGACACGCTGCGGAAGGTATTCGACGACATCGGGGGGCTATTCGGCGCTCCGGCCGGCCAGACCGACTTCGTCAAGCGGGTGATCGGCGTGCCCGGCGACCACGTCGTCTGCTGCAACGCCGCGGGCCTGATCACGGTCAACGGCGTGCCGCTGCACGAGCAGTCTTACCTCTACCCGGGCAACGTGTCAGGCAGCCATCCGGCCGGCATCCCCGGCCACTTCGACGTGACCGTGCCACCCGGTTACCTCTGGGTGCTGGGGGACCACCGCAGCGTGTCCGATGACTCGCGCGGGCACGAAGCGGACCCGGGCAACGGCATGATCCCGGAGAGCAAGGTGATAGGGCGGGCGTTCCTTGTCGCCTGGCCGCCGAGCCAGTGGAAGGTGCTGCAGATTCCGGCGACCTTCGATCAGCCCGGAATCGACGCTCCGGCGAAGGCGCGGTCGGCGGCGGCTGGCCCCGGCTCGCCCTCCGGCGGCCAGTCCGACCGGCAGCCGGTGACGGCCGTGGTGCGGCCGGAGGCACCCTACCTCCCGGTAGCCATAGGCTTCGCCGGCGCGATACCGCTGACCTGGGCGCGTCGGCGGGTCCGCCGCCGGCTCCGGCGGAGATAGGCTCGGGCCAATGAGCGACGACCACGGCACCGAAGATCGACTGACCGACGCGGCGGGCACGCAGAGCCAGGCCGACGGCCAGTCACGCTGGCCCGCCGCCCCTGTAGACGGGTACGGCCCGACGGCCGACCACGGCGCCGCTGGCGACCCGCAGCGCAACCAGCCGGACGACACTCTGATCGGGCCTGCCATCGGGCCGGATGAGGACGGCGGAGAGGCCTCAGGCGGCGCGGGCAAGCACGGCCATCGCAAGAAGTCCCGCCGGTCCAGCTGGATCGAGCTGCCGGTCCTCATCGTCGTCGCCCTCGTGATCGCCCTAGTGATCAAGACCTTTGTCGTCCAGCCGTTCTGGATACCGTCGTCCTCCATGGAAGACACCCTGATGGTCGGCGACAAGGTCTTGGTCAACAAGCTCGTCTACCATTTCCGGTCCATCGAGGCCGGGGACATCGTCGTGTTCAACGGGGCGGGCTCCTGGGATCCTGCGGCGCCTGCAGCGGCGCCTCCGTCGAACTGGCTCGCACGGGGTTACGACGACACACTGCGCAAGCTGTTCGACGCGATCGGAGGCCTGTTCGGCACGCCGGTCGGCCAGACCGACTACATCAAGCGGGTCATCGGCACACCTGGTGACACCGTGGCCTGCTGCACGCGCGGGCTCGTGACGGTCAACGGCGTGCCGCTGCACGAGAGTTCCTACCTGTACCCGGGTGCCAAGCCGTCGACGATTCCATTCCACATCGTCGTGCCGCCGGGCCGCCTCTGGGTGATGGGGGACAACAGGGCGATCTCCGACGACTCGCGGCTGCGGCAGTCGGACCCGGGACACGGCACGGTCCCCGAGAACATGGTGGTCGGCCGGGCGTTCCTGGTCGTCTGGCCGCCGAGCCAGTGGAAGGTGCTGAACATCCCGTCCACCTTCGACCAGGCCGGGATCGACAAGCCGAAGAGCGCTGCGGCCAGCGGCTCGTCGGC
>JASIGS010000168.1 GCA_030052355.1 Streptosporangiaceae bacterium
CCGGACGGCAAGACCCAGGTGACCATCGAGTACTCGGGCGACCACGCCGTCCGGCTTGACACGGTCGTGGTGTCCACCCAGCACGCTCCTTCGATCGATCTGGACGGGCTGCTGACCCCGGACATCAGGGACCAGGTCGTCGAGCCGGTCCTGGCCGGCGTCGACCTCGACACCACCGGCTACCGGCTGCTGGTGAACCCGACCGGCAGGTTCGAGGTCGGCGGCCCGATGGGCGACGCCGGCCTGACCGGACGCAAGATCATTATCGACACCTACGGCGGCATGGCCAGGCACGGCGGCGGTGCCTTCTCCGGCAAGGACCCGTCGAAGGTAGACCGCAGCGCCGCGTACGCGATGCGGTGGGTGGCCAAGAACGTGGTGGCCGCAGGCCTGGCCGACAGGTGTGAGGCGCAGGTCGCCTACGCCATCGGCAAGGCCAAGCCGGTCGGACTGTTCGTCGAGTGCTTCGGCACCGAGAAGGCGCCGGTTGAGCGGATTCAGGACGCGGTGCTCGAGGTGTTCGACCTCCGCCCGGCGGCCATTATCCGCGACCTGGACCTGCTGCGGCCGATCTACGCGCAGACCGCGGCGTACGGCCATTTCGGCCGCGAGGAGCCGGACTTCTCCTGGGAGCGCACCGACCGGGCGGAGGCGCTGAGGTCGGCGCTGCGCAGCTGACAGGCGTGCACGGCGGGTCCGGGAGGACGAATGCACCCAGGCGTAACCAGTCACTCGATATCGGCCAGTTTGTAGATGTCCAGACTCTCCTGCGGCCTTGGTCTACCATTCTTAGCGGTATCGCACGGCGACGTTGGTCTGGTGATGGATGCCGTCTGAACGGAACGACCCGGGCAACGAGGTCGGTGCCGATGACGCCCCGCAGCAGGACTCGTGGTTCGAGCCTGTCCGGCGGGCGGAACGCTCTGCGGCTAGTAACGGCCACGCAGGCGAGCCCGGCGACCTCGACGCGGAATGGGCCGGTAATGGTGATGGAAGCGACGGCCACCAGGCCGCCGAGTGGTTCCTGCGGGCCGGCCGGGCAGGCCTGCTGCCCGAGTCGATGACAGAGTCCTGGGACGCCGACGGCGAGACAACGGGGCAGTGGCGGCAGGAGGCGGCAGGCTCGCCGCCGTGGGAGAGCGACGTAGTCGTGACCGACGGCGCACCGCCGCCGTGGGAGTCCGGTCCGTGGCCGGAGCCCGGCGAGGAGCGGAACGGCGCTGCGGGCCCGGCGGGAGACGTGCCGGCGACGACCGGCGCGCCGCAGGTCACGGTCCAGGGCCAGCCGCCGTGGCCAAGCCTGGTGGCGGCTCCGGAGCCGGCTGGCCCCGCGGAGAACTGGCAGGCGCGGGCAGCGCTGATCACCGGCTTCCTGCCCCTGCTCGTGCCGGGCATCGTGCTTGGAGTGCTGGGCCTGCGCCGGTCCAGGGTGGTCGGCGCTGGCCAGGCCGCGTCCTGGGCGGGCATCGCGCTTTCCGTGGTCTGGGCGGTGGTCCTGGGCGTGCTGGTCTTCGGTACCGGGGGATCTTCGTCGGCGGGCTGCAGCGTGCCGGGCGCCGTGAGCACCTCCTACGCGCAGGTCATGAAGGACTTCAGCGGCGGTGCCGCCACGTCGGCCCAGTCAGCGGACATCAGCGCGGCGGCACGCCAGGCGAACTCCGCGGCCGCATACGCTGGCCAGCTTCCGCTGCGCAACGCGCTCTTCACCCTTGCCCGCGATCTTGAGCAGGCGCAGTCAGACTTGGCCGGCCGCTCCCACACCGTGCCGACGACGCTGCGCCGGAAGCTTGGCGCTGACGGTCCCGCCCTGACGACTGCCTGTAAGTCCTGACGAGGCCGGCGGCGGGCACGGGGCTGCGCTCTGGCGCGAGCCGTCGTAGCGCTCTGGTAGTACAGGGTTCGTGGCCGGTCAGGCGCCCGCGGCGCGCATCAGGACAACGCGCGGACGCGCCGCGGCCAGGCGACCCGCGGCGGCGCTGCCGGTGGCCAGGGTGGCGGTCGAGAATTCCCTGCCGCACCTGGACCGGCCGTTCGACTACCTGGTGCCGGAAGACCTCGCGGCGCAGGCGGTGCCCGGCTGCCGGGTCCGGGTCCGGTTCGCCGGACGGCTGACCGGCGGGTTCCTGCTGGAACGCGTGGAGTCGAGCGAGCACGAGGGCAAGCTCGGTTACCTGGAGCGCGTCGTCTCGCCCGAGCGGGTGCTCACCCCCGAGATCGCCGGGCTGGCACGTGCGGTCGCCGACAGGTACGGCGGCACCCTCGCCGACGTGCTGCGGCTGGCGATCCCCCCACGGCACGCTGGGGCAGAAGTGAGCGCGCCGGGAAGCGCCGGCGCGGTGCCTACGGGGGCGGTGCCTACGGGGGCGGTGCCTACGGGGGCGGTGCCCACCGGGGCGGTGCCCACCGGGGCCAGCATGGCTGGCGCGCCGTTGGCTGCCAGCACGGAAGCCGAGCTGCCGGGCTCGTGGGCCCGGTACCCGACTGGGCCGTCGTTCCTCGCCGCGCTGGCCAGCGGGCGGAGCCCGCGAGCCGTCTGGTCCGCCCTGCCCGGACCTGGCTGGCCCGACGAGATCGCGCTCGCGGTGGCGGCGTGCGCATCCTCAGGGCGGGGCGCGCTCGTGGTGGTGCCGGACGCATCCGACCTCGAGCTTGTCGACGCTGCCCTCCGCCGGGCGCTACCGCCGGGCGGCTACGTCGTGCTTTCGGCCGGCCTCGGGCCGGCCGAACGCTACCGG
>JASIGS010000169.1 GCA_030052355.1 Streptosporangiaceae bacterium
CGGGTATCTCCAGGTACAGCCGGTCGCGGAACTCCTTGAGCTCGGCGACCGTCAGCTTCTTCATCTGGTGCGTGGCGTTGCGTGCCTCGAAGTCGCGGCCGAGCGTCCAGCCCTTGATCGTGTGGGCCAGGATCACGGTCGGCTGGCCGACGTGCTCGACCGCGGCCTTGAACGCCGCGTACACCTTGCGGTAGTCGTGACCGCCGCGGGACAGGTTGCGGATCTCGTCGTCGGACAGGTGCTCGACCATGGCCCGCAGCCGCGGGTCGCCGCCGAAGAAGTTCTCCCTGGTGTAGGCGCCCGATTCCACCGCGTAGGTCTGGAACTGGCCGTCCGGCGTGGTGTTCATCTTGTTGACCAGGACACCGTCGGTGTCCTTGGCGAGCAGCGGGTCCCAGTCGCGGCCCCAGATGACCTTGATCACGTTCCAGCCGGCGCCGCGGAAGGTAGCCTCGAGCTCCTGGATGATCTTGCCGTTGCCGCGGACCGGGCCGTCGAGTCGCTGCAGGTTCGCGTTGATCACGAAGGTGAGGTTGTCCAGTTCCTCGCGCGCGGCCAGCGCGAGCGCGCCGCGTACCTCGGGCTCGTCTGTCTCACCGTCGCCGAGGAAGCACCAGACGTGCGACCTGCTGGTGTCCTTGAGCTCGCGGGCCAGCAGGTAGCGGTTGAACCTGGCCTGGTGCACCGCGTTGATCGCGGACAGGCCCATGGAGACGGTCGGGAACTCCCAGAAGTCCGGCATCAGCCGCGGGTGCGGGTAGGACGGCAGGCCGCCGCCTGGCGACGAGAGTTCCTGGCGGAAGCCGTTCAGCTGCTGCTCGGTCAGCCTGCCCTCGAGGAAGGCGCGGGCGTAGATGCCCGGCGCGGCGTGACCCTGGATGAATACCTGGTCGCCGGACTCGCCGTGGTCCTTGCCATGGAAGAAGTGGTTGAAGCCGACCTCGTACAGGCTCGCGGCCGAGGCGTACGTGGCGATGTGCCCGCCGACGCCGAGACCTGGCCGGTTGGCGCGGCTGACCATGACGGCGGCGTTCCACCGTATGTAGGCGCGGATGCGGCGCTCGACGTACTCGTCGCCGGGGAACCAGGGTTCGCCCTCGGGCGGGATGGTGTTGATGTAGTCGGTGCTGCGCAGGCTCGGCACGCCGACCTGCTGCTCGCGGGCGCGCTCGAGCAGCTTAAGCATCACGTACCTGGCGCGAGTACGGCCACGAGTCCTGACGACCGTGTCGAAAGACTCCAGCCACTCCCTGGTTTCGTCCGGATCGATGTCCGGCAGCTGAGTGGGCAGCCCGTCGCTGATGATGGAGAAGCGCTGGCGTCCGGAGGCCACGGCGTCGTCCTCGCCTTCTTGCTGGCGGTGATCAACGCCGCCCAGCAGTCCAGGGCGTGGCCCGCTCGCGATCATCCCGCGCGGTCACGCCCAGCGATATCCGTCTTTCTAATCCTCTTACGCGTCGCCCGGAATCGCATCTCTACCAGTCGGTAACCGGGCTGTCACTGAGCGCAGCAACATCGGGCCAAGCGCTCGCGCTCGCTGACGATGCCTATGCTAACGAGAAAGGGCGCCCTGGCGGCCGTGGGGGACAGGTAATGGATTGGGCGGATAATCCGCTTCGTGATGGTCAGTCCGGCCGGCGCCGGACGCTCGGGGCCCGTTCGGTCACGGGGCGAGAAGCCTGTGGATTTCACACCGCACCGAATTGTGACTTGCGCACCGCGCCGACCCAGTGTGGACTGTGCGATCAAGAGCAGCGACTACGCGGGTCTGTGTAGCCGGCACAAGGACTGGGCACGTGCTCAGTCTGGAGTCGGCTGCCCAGCGAGGCGGAGAGGATCAGGAGGACGTCAGTGAGCGCGACCGCCGGCCAGGCGCAAGATCAGCGTGACCTGGCCGAGAGGCTTGGCATCAAGCCGGGCCACGTGGTGCAGGAGATCGGTTACGACGAGGACGTCGACGAACAGCTCAGGGATTCGATCGTGGCGCTGGAGGGCGCCGAGCTCGTCGACGAGGACTATGACGACGTCGTCGACGGAGTGATCCTCTGGTGGCGGGACGGAGACGGCGACCTTGTCGATGCTCTGGTCGACGCGCTGACCCCGCTCGCCGACGGCGGCTACATCCTGCTGCTGACGCCCAAGACTGGCCGGGATGGGCACGTCGAGCCGAGCGAGATCGGCGAGGCAGCGCCGACCGCCGGGCTGTCCCAGACGTCCACGGTGAGCGCCGGGCGTAACTGGTCGAGCACCAGGCTGGTCGCGCCCAAGGCACGCCGCTGAGTGATCATGCCGATCCGGTGCCCGTAAGTGGTACCAGGGGTGGCACACTGAGTCCATCCGGACCTGCCGCCGCACGGCAGTTGCCCGGCGGGCCGCGTGGGCGGCCGCTGTTCCTGTGATCCCCGCATCGAGAGGACTTCGTCAATGGCGGTGGAAGTCGGCGAGCAGGCACCAGACTTCGAACTGAAGGATCAGCACGGCACCCCGGTGAAACTGTCTGGGTTCCGGGGCAAGAAGAACGTCGTGCTCGTCTTCTACCCGCTGGCGTTCAGCGGCGTGTGCACCGGAGAGCTGTGCGCGATGCGCGACCAGTTCCCGGAGGTCAACAGGGACGACGTGGAACTGGTCACGGTGTCGGTGGACTCGGGCTTCGTGCTGCGGACGTGGGCGGACACCGAGCACTTCGGCTTCACGATGCTGTCAGACTTCTGGCCGCACGGCGAGGTCGCGAAGGCCTACGGCGTGTTCGACGACAAGATGGGCGTCGCGACCCGCGGCACCTTCATCATCGACAAGGACGGCGTCGTCCGCTGGAAGGTCGTCAATCCGATCCCGCAGGCACGCGAGATCGCCGACTACCAGAAGGCGCTCGCCGCGCTGAATTAGCGGTCTAGCGGCGCCGCGGGCCCCGGGCCGCGCGGCAGAATCAGGACAGGCTTGATGCCCTGCTATCGGTGCGGGTCACGGCAGGTCGATCCCGATAAGGGAGAGAGTCAGTGGCGGCGTGGCGTCCGCGGTGACCGTCAGGTCCTGATCTGCCCGGACTGTCAGGTCAGCTTTGACTGGACGGCCGACCTGGACCGCTGCCCGGTGTGCGGCAGCGTTCACCTGTTCCGCCGGCTCGGCGAGGTCGAGTGCCGGGACTGTGGCTGTGTCGGCCAGCCCGCAGAGGCTGCAGCGAACGCGGTGATCGGGCTCGGCGCGGGGGAGGGCCCTGCTGACCGCAGTGCAATCGCGGACCCGCGAACCGCCGACAGCGGCGGCGCCTCGGAGGAGCTCGCCAGGGAAGTAGAACTGGCGCTGTCGAGGGTGCTCGGGGCGAGCAGGCAACGCCCCCCATACGCGATGTCGTGAGGTCGGGTCCCAGCTGAAGCCGTCACTCGGCCAGCTTGGCGGCTAGCTCAGCCAGGTACGAGCGCCACAGCGCTGCGTCCTCCTCTTCAGACCACTCCGCAGCGGAATGGTGCGAGTCAGGGCCTGTCACGCGGGTGATTGCCTGCCGGGCCAGCTCAGTCAGATCAGGGTCGCTGGCGGGGTGCGTCCGGCCGATCCAGTCCAGCGCGTCATTAGTCCACTCCTCCTCATCGTCCTCGTCCTCGGTTTCATCGGGCTGTCTCACCCCTCGTTCCCAGCGCATCACCGTGGTCTGCTCCTCGCCCGGCCGCTGGTAAAAGACCTCGGTCTCCTCGAAGACGAAGATCTCGCCCGGCCTGCCGAGCCCTTCGGCGAGCGCCATTCCGAGTGACATGGCCTCGGCCTCGGTCTCGGCAGCAAGCTCCTCGTCCGACAGC
>JASIGS010000020.1 GCA_030052355.1 Streptosporangiaceae bacterium
GCGGTGTACGACTGCCCGGTGCCGGGGATCGCCGCCGTGCACGGGTTCTGCCTCGGCGGCGGCGTGGGCCTGGCCGGCAACGCGGACATCGTCATCGCCGCGCACGACGCGACGTTCGGCCTGCCCGAGGTCGACCGGGGCGCCCTGGGCGCGGCCACGCACCTGTCCCGGCTGGTGCCGCAGCACCTGATGCGCGCCATGGTCTACACCTGCCGCACCGTCTCGGCCCAGCAGCTGCTCGCGTTCGGCTCGGTACTGGACGTGGTGCCGCCGCCGGACCTGCGGGACACCGCGCGGGACGTCGCCCGGCTGATCGCGGCCAAGGACCCCACGGTCATCCGGCTGGCCAAGCGGTCGCTGAACGGCATCGACCCGGTCGACGTCAAGCGCAGCTACCGGTACGAGCAGGGGTTCACGTTCGAGCTCAACCTCACCGGGGTCTCCGACGAGGCGCGCCAGGCCTTCCTGGACCGGCCCCCGTGACCGGCCAGGTGCTGAGCGCCGACGACGTCGCCGGCGAGCTGCGCTCCGGCATGACGATCGGGATCGGCGGCTGGGGGTCCCGGCGCAAGCCGATGGCCCTGGTCCGGGCCATCGTCCGCTCCAGCCTGACCGACCTGACGGTGGTCTCCTACGGCGGCCCCGACGTGGGGCTGCTGATGGCCGCCGGCCGGGTGCGCCGGGTGGTCTGCGGTTTCGTCACCCTGGACACGATCCCGCTCGAGCCGCACTTCCGGCGGGGCCGCCAGGCCGGAACCGTCGAGCTCACCGAGCTGGACGAGGGCATGCTGCACTGGGGCCTGCTGGCGGCCGCGCACCGGCTGCCGTTCCTGCCGATCCGGGCTGGCCTCGGCTCCGACGTGCCGCGGGTCAACCCGGACCTGCGCACGGTGCTGTCGCCGTACGCAGACCGGGAGGAGTTCGTCGCGGTGCCGGCGCTGCGCCTGGACGCGGCGTTCGTCCACATGAACCGCGCAGACGCCGGGGGGAACGGCCAGTACCTCGGCCCCGATCCCTACTTCGACGACCTGTTCTGCCTGGCGGCGGAGCGCGCCTACGTGTCTTGCGAGCGGGTGGTGCCGACCGCGGACCTGGTAGCGGGCGGCCCGGTGCAGAGCCTGCTCATCAACCGGGCCATGGTGCACGGCGTGGTGGAAACGCCGAACGGCGCGCACTTCACCAGCTGCGTACCCGACTACGGCAGGGACGAGAAGTTCCAGGCCGAGTACGCGGCGTCGGCGGCGAGCCAGGAGGCGTGGCAGAAGTTCAGTGCCGAGTTCCTGTCCGGCGGCGAGGACGGCTACCAGGCCGCGGTCGCCAGGTTCCGCGCGGCCCGCGGCGGAAACGAGCGAGAGCCCGCCGTCCCCGGCGGCGGTGACCGGGCGTGACTGGCCGGGGCGGCCGGCGGTGACGGGCAGCGAGCCGACCCTGGCGGAGATCTGCGTAGTCGCGTGCGCCGAGGCGTGGCGTGGCGACGGTGCGATCCTGGCCAGCCCGATGGGGCTGATCCCGACGCTAGGTGCCCGGCTGGCGCAGCTCACCTTCGAGCCCGACCTGCTGATCACCGACGGCGAGGCGACCCTGCTCGTGCCCTCCGAGGACGGGCCGCCGGAAGACGGGTCGCCGGCAGGCGGGCGGGTGGCCGAGGGGTGGCTCCCGTTCCGCGGGGTGTTCACCATGCTGGCAGCCGGCAAGCGGCACGTGATGATGGGCGCCGCACAGATCGATCAGTTCGGCAACCAGAACATCTCCTGCATCGGCGACTGGGCCAGGCCGAAGGCACAGCTGCTCGGCGTGCGCGGTGCCCCTGGCAACACGGTGAACCACCCGGTGAGCTACTGGGTGCCGCGGCACTCGCGCCGCGTCCTCGTCGACCGGGTGGACATGGTCAGCGGCGTCGGTTACGACCGGGCCCGGGCACTTCGCGGTTCGACGGCCCGCTTTCACCAGCTCCGGCGCGTCGTCACCAACCTCGCGGTGCTGGACTTCGGCGGCCCTGAGCACGCGATGCGGCTGCAGTCCGTGCATCCGGGCGTGACGGTCTCCGACGTGGCCGACGCGACCGGGTTCTTGCTCGCAGCGCCCTACCAGGTCCCGGTGACCCGGCTGCCGACGGCCGAGGAGCTGGCGCTGATCCGCGACCGGCTTGACCCTGACTCGCTGCGCGACAAGGAGCTCGCGTGACCTCCAGCGGCGCGGGCGGTCCTGCCGCCGAGGGGTCCGGCTCCGGGCCGCCGCTGATCCGCACCCGGCTCACCGAGCTGACCGGCGTGCGCTACCCGATCGTGCAGACCGGGATGGGGTACGTGTCGGGAGCCAGGCTGACCGCCGCGACGGCACTGGCCGGGGGCCTCGGCATCATCGGGTCCGCCACGATGACGCTCGATCAGCTGCGGGCAGCGATCGCCGAGGTGAAGGAGCGCACCGGCGAGCCGTTCGGGGTGAACCTGCGCGCCGACGCACCGGACGCCGCGGAACGGGTGGAGCTGATCGTCGCCGAGGGCGTTCGCGTCGCCTCGTTCGCGCTGGCGCCGAGGCAGGAGATGATCCGGCGGCTAACGGAAGCCGGGGTCGTGGTGATCCCCTCGGTCGGCGCCAGGCGGCACGCCGAGAAGGTTGCGCAGTGGGGCGCTGACGCGGTCATCGTGCAGGGCGGCGA
>JASIGS010000170.1 GCA_030052355.1 Streptosporangiaceae bacterium
TTCACGTCAACGCCGCGTACCGTGACCCCGTGCCGGCGCACGTCGCCGATCAGGCTGGCGGGCGCGTAGAAGCCCATCGGCTGCGCGCGCAGCAGCGCCGCGGTGAACGCGGCCGGGTAGTAGCACTTCAGCCACGCGCTGGCGTAGACCAGGTAGGCGAAGCTGATCGCGTGCGACTCGGGGAACCCGTAGCTGGAGAACGCCAGGATCTTGACGTAGATGTCCTCCGCGACCTCGGCCGGGATGCCGCGCTGCGCCATCCCGTCCAGCAGCCGCCCGCGCAGCTCCTCGATCCGCTCCGGCGCGCGCTTGGAGCTCATCGCCTGCCGCAGCCGGTCCGCCTCGGTCGGGCTGAACCCGGCGCAGTCGATGGCGATCTGCATCATCTGCTCCTGGAACAGCGGGACGCCGAGGGTCTTGCCGAGCGCGTGCCGCATCGACTCGTGCGGCAGGTCAGGCTGCTCGTCGCCGTGCCGGCGGCGCATGTACGGGTGCACCGAGCCGCCCTGGATCGGGCCCGGCCGGATCAGCGCGACTTCGATCACCAGGTCGTAGAACTTCTCCGGGCGCAGCCGCGGCAGCGTCGCCATCTGCGCCCGCGACTCGACCTGGAACACCCCCACGGTGTCGGCCTTCTGCAGCATCGCGTAGACGCCGGGATCCTCCTGCGGGATCGTGTGCAGATCCCAGCGGACCCCGTGCGCGTGCTCGACCAGGTCGAAGCAGTCCCGCAGCGCGGTCAGCATGCCGAGGCCGAGCAGGTCGAACTTGACCAGGCCCGCGTACGCGCAGTCGTCCTTGTCCCACTGCAGCACGCTGCGTTCCGGCATCCTGGCCCACTCGACCGGGCACACCTCCCCCACCGGCCGGTCACAGATCACCATCCCGCCGGAGTGGATGCCCAGGTGCCGCGGCAGCCGCTGCATCTGCCCGGCAAGGTCGATCACCGCATCGGGAACGCCGGCGTCGGGCGGGACCGGCTGCCCGGGGCCGTAGCTGCGCGGGCCTACCTGCCTGGACCACTCGTCGAGCTGCTCCGGCTCGTAACCGAGCGCGCGGCCGGCGTCCCGCAGTGCCATCCGCGGCCGGTAGCTGATCACGTTGGCCACCTGCGCCGCGTTCTTCCTGCCGTACTTGCCGTAGACGTACTGGATGACCTCCTCGCGGCGGTGGTGCTCGATGTCCAGGTCGATGTCGGGCGGGCCGTCCCGCCCGGCGGACAGGAACCGCTCGAACAGCAGTCCGTGCTGGACCGGGTCCACGCTCGTGATGCCGAGCGCGTAGCAGACCGCCGAGTTGGCCGCCGACCCCCGGCCCTGGCACAGGATGCGCGCTTGCTCGCAGAACTGCACGATGTCGTGCACGATCAGGAAGTAGCCGGGGAAGCCAAGCTGGGCGATGACGTCGAGTTCCCTGTCGATCTGGTCGTAAGCGCCAGGTACCCGTTCCGCCTCGCGCGGGCCGTAGCGGCCTGGTGCCTTGCGCGCCGTCAGCTCTGTCAGCCAGGTCTCCTCGCTATAACCGGGGGGAACGGGGTAGTCCGGCAGCCGCGGTGCGATCACGTGAAAGTCGAACGCGCACTGCTGCGCCAGTTCGGCTGTCTGCTCGAACACGCCTGGGTAACGCTGCAGCCTGGCTGCCATCTCCGTGCCGGAGCGCAGGTAGCTGCCGCCGGCCGCGGCTAGCCAGCCGTCCATCTCGTCCAGGCTGGACCTGGCCCTGATCGCGGCCAGCGCCTGCGCCAGCCTGGCGTCCTGCGGCGTCGCGTAGTGCACGTTCCCGGTCGCGATCGCGTCTACCCCGGCTCGCGCGGCGATCGCGGCCAGCGCGTCGTTGCGCTCGTCGTCGTCCGGCTGGTTGCCGATCGTCAGCTCCACCTTCACGTTCTGCCGGCCGAACGCTTCGATCAGCCTGGCCAGTTCGCGCGCGGCCGCCTCCGGGCCGTGCGCGGCGAGCGCGGCCGGGACCGCGCCCTTGCGGCAGCCGGTCAGGATCACCCAGTGCCCGTCGTGCTCGCCGGCGAGCGCCGGCTCGTCGTAGACCGGCAGGCCCTTCTCCCCGCCGGCGAGCTGCGCGGCGCTGATGACCCGGCACAGCCGCCGGTACCCCTCGGGGTCGCGGGCGAGCACGAGCAGGTGCCGGCCGACCGGGTCGGGTACGCCGGCCCGCGGGGTGCCGGCGGGCTGGCGCGCTTCGGTCCGCACGGGCCGGCCGACCCGCCTGCCACCTGCTCCCCTGCGGACAAGATCAAGGCTGAGCTCCGCGCCGAAGACGGTGCTGAGAGCGAAGCCGTCGTCCCGCAGCCGCGCCGCCTCCTGGGCGAACTGCGGTACCCCGTACATGCCGTCGTGATCGGTGATCGCCAGCGCGGCCAGGCCGCGCTCCGCAGCCTCGAGGACGAGCTCGCCGGGGCTCGATGCGCCGTCCAGGAAGCTGTAAGAAGAGTGACAGTGCAGCTCTGCCCAGGATGGTCCGCCGCCCGGTGCCTCCGACGGGCGCGCTACCGGCAGCCTGGTCACCGGCCGCCCAGCAGCGGCAGCACTCCCCCGGCCGTCGTCCCGGCTCCCCGCCCCCTGGTCCCCCTTGCCCCAGGACAGGCGGCGCTCGAGCTCCCGCCACGGCAGCGGCGGGTTATCCCAGCCCATGACCGCTGTCCTCCGTAACTCCCTGGCCTTCACGTACTCGATCAGCGTAACGAGACTCACTGACAATCTGGCGGCTTACTCGAAACTATATTCGCATCCTAACAGGAGGCCGCACGTGGACCACGACGCCCATCCGCGCGCCGTGCGTGGGATGGTATGGCTGATGGACAGCGACTATCCGCCGCAGCCCTTGGGCCGCGAGCCGGCGCCGCCTTATGACGGGGAAGGCGAGTTCGCGCTGTGGCACTTCAGCGAGGACCCCTCGCTCGACCAGTTCTCGCCGCGCGTGCCAGCAACGAATCCGGGTGCACGGCCGCTGGTGTGGGCGGTCGACACCCGGCACGCACCGATGTTCTGGTTTCCGCGGGACTGCCCGCGCGGCTGCATCTGGCCGGTGTCGACGACCACGCCGGACGACCGGGAGCGATTCTTCGGCCAGACCGCCGCCAGCAGGATCCACGTACTGGAGACCGGATGGCTGGCGCGCATGCAGGGCTGCCAGCTGTATGCCTACCGACTTCCGACGGGCACGTTCCGGCCGCACGAGGTCGGCGGCTACTGGGTGAGCGACGAGCCGGTGCAGGCCATCGGGCAAGTCGCCGTTGGCGACCTGCTCGGCAGGCACGCGCAGGCCGGGATCGAGCTTCGCATCACGCCGTCCATCTGGCCCTTCTGGCGCCAGGTGGCGAACTCAACCATCGAGTTCAGCGGCTCCAGGCTGCGCAACGCCGCCCCGCACGCAGACCAGTTCGGTTAGCCGCCAGCGCGGCGACCAGCTACCACCGGATGAGCGTCAGCAGTCCTTGGCGCTGCAGGTCCAGTACTCGGGGAAAAGCATCCCCAGCGGGTTCTGCGCGTCGTTGTGCAGGTTCTTGCTCACCGCAACGGTGCTGACCGGCCACGGCATCCACAGCGATGGCTCCTGCTCGGCTGTGTAGTCCGCGTAGGTGTAGAACGTGCTCAGGCTGTTGCTGGTGTGCGTCTCCGCTATCAGCCTGTTCATCTGCGGGTCGCTGTATCCGCCAGTGTTGTTCGGCACACCGGTCTGGAACACCTGCTCACCGGTCGGCTCGAAGCCCGGGCCGTTGAACCCCCAGCCGCTCAGGTACAGGAACGTCCAGGTGCACCTGGAGCCGTGACACGGCGTGTTGTAACCGAGCAGCGTGTCGAACGTCAAACCGATCGGCGCGAGCTGGATGCCCGCCTGGGCGAACCCGGACTTGAGGATCTCGACGTCATCGCGCAGGGTGGAGACACCCGAGGTGTACAGCATCGAGAACTTCGCCTGGAGCCCCGTCGGGATACCACGACCGCAGTCAGGCGTTCCGCTGCCTGCCTTCTCACAGCTCAGCACCCCGCCGACCACCTTCCAGCCGTGCGCGGCCAGCAGCGCCTCAGCCTTCGACGGGCTGTACGGGTACGGACCCTGCCCGCCGTTCTCCTTCATCACCGGCGAGATCCACTGGCTCACCG
>JASIGS010000171.1 GCA_030052355.1 Streptosporangiaceae bacterium
AAGCGTTATGGGTCCAGGATGCCAGGCATAGATCATTAATAGCGGTGTGGTTGTGAGTTGGGCCGTAGGCTTCGTAAGTGGTCGACTCGGTGCCGTTCCATTACCAGGGCCATATGCTGGCCGTTCCGGTCGTGGTGGGTGACGCCGAGACGACGTTCATCTTCGACACAGGGATCGGGGTCAGCCTGATCTCCCCGGAACTGGCCGCCCAGGTCAGCTGCGTGCCCCTCGGCGAGACGTACACCGGGCGCAGGATGTCAGGTCAGGCGGTCACGGTGCCGATGAGCACGCTCAGCTCGCTCAAGCTGGGTCATCACACCATCGAGAACATGGCCATTGGCGTCTTCGACCTGGCCGAAATCGCCGGGCTGGTGTCCCTGACCAGCTTCCGGTCCACCGCGGTGACTATTGACTACCCGGCCGGAGCCATCGTCATCGAGGACGAGCGATCCCTTGCAGACCGGGTGGCCCGCGGCACGTCAGTCGCGATCCATGTGCACGAGGATGGCCCGTACTCGACGGGCGTGTATCTACATGTCACACTTCCCGGCGGGCAATCGGCCAAAGTTGAGGTCGACACCGGCTCGGACAACCTCATCCTGAACCAGCCGTTCGCCGCTCAGAACGCGATCGACCTGGAGGGCGAGAGCACCCGCAGGCTGCTGGGCCAGGACGAGACGGGGCACGAGTACGCCCGCTACTTCACAACCCTGCCCGGGAACATCAGCCTGACCGAAGCTCCCACGTTCTGCCAGCACGATCCGCAGGTCATGTTCCAGAAGATCATCTACGACGGCCTCATCGGCGACGCCTTCCTGAGGAACTTCGCCACCACCTACGACCTGGCCAACTCTCGCATGATCTTTGCCGAGCGTGGTTAGCTGCACGCTGAACCTCTCGGGGATGGGAAGCACAACGCGTCCCCTCCACCCCCGAGGTTCACGAACAGGCGAACCTCGACCGGCCACCTGCAGCGGCCAGTCTGTCCGGCTGGGCCGTGTCTCACGGCGCGACCACGAGTTTGCGCTTCGGCCCGGCCTTGAGCTGCTCCCAGGTCTGGCTGATGTCGTCGAGCCGGGTTTGCTCCAGGTCCAGGGTGAGCGTGCCGTCGATCGCGTGACGCGCCAGCTGGGCGTAGGCGGAACGGCGCACCTCCGTGGGTGTGCGGGACAGGGTGTGGCCCAGGATGGTGAGCAGCTTGTTGCGGAAGACCGGCGCGGTGATCGTGGACGTGGGCCCGGCGGAGTTCCCCACCTGGACGTACCGGGCGCCTACGTTGGCGTGGTTCATGGCGTAGGGAGCGAGACCGCCCCACAGGAAGTCGATGATCACGTCGTAGCCGCCGGGCGCTGCAGCGGTCAGGGCGGCATCGATGGCCTGGTCATCTGCGAGGTCGGCGACCGCGTCGGCCCCGCGGTCAGCGGCCAGTTTGAGTTCCTGTCCGCGGGCGGCCCCGACGACCCGGCCGGCGCCAGGATCCGGGCGGATTGCACTGCCAGCTGGCCCGCTGACCCGCCGGCCCCGAGGATGAGCACGGTCTCGCCGGCTTGGAGGTGACCGCGGTAGTCCAGCGCCACCCATCCGGCCAGCCCGGACTCCCCGAGGGCGGCAGCGAGGGCTGGGTCAATGCCCGCCGGAAGCGGGAAGCCGGCCGAATCCGGAACCGGTACCAGCTCGGCCAGCGTGCCGTACGGGGCTGGCGGGTCGGCCAGGTAGCAGCGGGTGCCGTCGCCTAGCTGCACGACCGCCTCGAACCCAGCGATGTAGGGCGGCTGAAGGTGGCGGAACGGGAACTGGTCGTTAACGATAGCGAGATCGATCGGATTCAAGGACGCCGCGACGAGCGTGCCGACCGACAGGCCCGGGCCGGGCCGCGGATCGGCGAACTGGCCAAGAGCAGGGGTGGCGCCGGTTTCACGGACTACTGCTGCTCGCATGTGTGTCCTCCAGTGGATCGTCGGTCGTGCCGGCCACTCAAACCACCCGATTGCGGGATGGCCTGACTGACAGCGCGGTTCCCGCATGCGCCGCATCCGCGACTCGCGCTCAATGACTCTCGTGACCCATGGGAAGATCATCGAAACGACGGTCGCATGCAGCGCGGGCCGGACGCGAGCAAAGAAGGAGCAAGATGAGCAATAAGCCGGGCGTTGTCCTCGTCCATGGTTTCTGGGGCGGTGCGGCCCACTGGTCGAAGGTCATCCTCGAACTGAGCCGTCGCGGTTACGACTCCCTCCACGCCGTGGAGAATCCCCTCACGTCGCTGTACGACGACGCTGAGCGGACGGAGAAGATGGTCAGGCAGGTCGATGGGCCGGTCTTGCTCGTCGGCCACTCCTACGGCGGTGCGGTTATCACCCAGGCAGGAAACCTCGCGAACGTTGTCGGTCTGGTGTACGTCGCAGCCTTCGCTCCCGACGCTGGTGAGAACCTTGGCCAGATCTCCGACTGGAATGTGGCGGAGGCCGCAGCGGCCGGAAATATCGAACCAGACTCGGACGGCTATGTGTGGATCAAGCAGGACAAGTTCCGCGAGAGTTTCTGCCAGGACCTGCCGGGCGACGAAGCACTCGTCATGGCAGTGACTCAGAAAGCGCCGGTTGGCTCGACCTTCGGGAACGCGGTCTCTGATCCGGCGTGGCGGAAGAAGCCGGCCTGGTATCAGGTCTCGACGAGCGACCGCATGATCCACCCGGACACCGAGCGCCGTATGGCCGAACGAATGAATCCGCGCAGCACGGTCGAGCTTGATGCCAGCCACGCCTCGCTGGCGTCGCAGCCGATTGCGATCGCCGACCTGATCGATGAGGCCGCAGCCTCCGTCAGCTAGCTCGGCGCGGTCGCTCCGGCGAGGCTTACGACCACTCGACGCCCTTGTCGGTCCACGTGACACCTTCGTGCCGGCACAGGCAGAAGGGATGCCCGACGGGGTCGGTGTAGACCTGCCAGCCG
>JASIGS010000172.1 GCA_030052355.1 Streptosporangiaceae bacterium
ACGTGGCTGACCTGGCCGGGATCCACCTCCGCGTCGGCGAGCGCGCGGGTGATGACCAGGCGCAGGCCGGTGCCCTCCGGGTCGGGCTGCGCGATGTGATGCGCGTCCGAGGAGTAGCCGACGCCGGCCGCGACCGCGTACACGGTCGCGCCGCGGCTGGCAGCGTGCTCGGCCGACTCGAGCACCAGCATGCCGGCACCCTCACCGAGCACGAACCCGTCCCTGGCCCGGTCGAACGGCCTGGACGCCCGCTCCGGTTCGTCGTTACGGGTGGACAGCGCGCGCATGGCGGCGAACGCCGCGATGTTGAGCTGCATGATCGCGGCCTCGGTCCCGCCGGCCAGTACCACGTCGGCGCGGCCCGACCTGATCATGTCGATCGCGTACCCGATCGCCTCGGCGCCAGACGCGCAGGCGCTCACCGTCGTGTGGACGCCCGCTCGCGCGCCGAGCTCGATCGCGACCCAGCCGGCCGCGCCGTTGGGCATCAGCATCGGCACGGTGAAGGGGGACAGCCGCTGCCAGCCCTTGTCCTTCAGGGTGTCGTAGGCGGACAGGGTCGAGGCGACGCCGCCGATCCCGCTGGAGATGACCACGCCGAGCCGCTCGGGCTCGACCTTGGGCGTGCCGGCGTGCTGCCATGCCTCCCGCGCGGCGACCATGGCGAACTGCTCGCACCTGTCCATCCGGCGGGACTGCACCCGGTCGATCAGCGTGGCCGGGTCTGCCGCCGCCCAGGCGGCGATCCGCGCGGGCAGCTCGGCTGCCCAGTCCTCGGTCAGCAGCCGGACGCCGCTGCGGCCCGCGAGCAGCGACTCCCACGTACTGGCCACGTCGGCCCCGAGCGGGGTGATCGCGCCGAGCCCGGTTACGACGACGCGCGTCCGGTCTGTCCCCACTGTTGTTGTGCTCCTTGAGATTGGCGTGCCCTTCGGCGCGGTGAGCCGGAGTCCACGCGGCGCCGTGCGGCAAGCCGCGGCGCCGCGTGCCCGGCTTCGGTCCGTGCTCTGGTCAGGCGGATACTTCGGCGCGCTGGACGTAGTTGACGACGTCCTGCACGGTCTTGAGATCCTTCAGCTGGTCGTCCGGGATCTCGACGCCGAACTTGTCCTGCGCGGCCACCGCGATCTCGACCATCGACAGCGAGTCGATGTCGAGGTCGTCGACGAACGTCTTCTCCGGCGTGACCTGGTCGGCAGGCACGCCGGCAACCTCGTCGATGATCTCGGCGAGACCCGCCAGGATTTCCTTTTCGGTCATGGCCATGGGGCTGTCGTCTCCTTTTGCGTTTTCGCTGGGTTGTGGCTGTTGCCTCGCCCCTGGACGGGGCGGACGTCAGGGTACCGTGATCACCTGAGCGGCATAGGTAATGCCTGCTCCGAAGCCGATCAGGAGCGCCGGGGACCCGGACGGGAGCTGACCGCGCTCGATCATGCGGGACAGCGCCAGCGGGATCGACGCCGACGAGGTGTTGCCCGCCGTGACGATGTCGTCGGCGACCAGCGCCTGCGGAGCGCCGAGCCTGCGGGCGATGGCCTCGATGATGCGCAGGTTCGCCTGGTGCGGGACGAACGCGACGATGTCGGCCGGGTCGACCCCGGCTCGCTCGCACGCCTTCCTGGCGACCGGGGCAAGCGCCGTCGTCGCCCAGCGGAAGACCGCCTGGCCTTCCTGGAAGATGAACGAGTTCCGGTCCTTGATGAAGATCTTGTCGGCCATGTCGCCGGCGCTGCCCCACACGACCGGCCCGATGCCCGGCTGGTCGCCGGGCTCGGCTACCGGGCCGACCACCGCGGCGCCCGCGCCGTCGGCGAAGATGATGCACGTGGACCTGTCGGTCCAGTCAACCCACTGGGACAGCTTCTCCGACCCGACCACGAGGACGTTCGCGGCGGAGCCCGCGCGGACCGCGTCGGCGGCGCTGGAGAGGGCATAGCAGAAGCCCGCGCACGCCGCGTTGAGGTCGTAGGCGCCGGGCGCGTCGATGCCGAGCCGCCTGGCCACGGTGGCCGCGGTGTTGGGGATCGGCGCCTCCGGCGTGCAGGTGGCGACGATCACCAGGTCGATGTCGGCCGGGGAGAGCCCGCTGGCTGCCAGCGCCTTGCCGCCCGCCTGAACGCCCATGTCCGCGACCGTCTCGTCCGGCGCCGCGATCCGGCGGCTGGCGATGCCGACGCGACTGCGGATCCACTCGTCGTTGGTTTCGACGGTGGCGGCCAGCTCGTCGTTCGTGACGACCCGGGCTGGCTGGTAGCCGCCGAAGGCCAGCACCCGTGCACCCGCGGTGCCCTCGGTGAGTCGCATGTGTCCGCGCGTTCCCTTCGTAATGGTCGTTGCTAGTCGGCGGCTTCGGGCTGAAGTCGCACGAGCGGCTGGCCTGGGCTGACCGGGTCGCCGTCCTCGACCAGCCATTCGATGACGGTGGCGGGGAAGTCCGCCGCGACCGGGCGGCTCCCGCCGCGAACCTCGACGTGACCGAGGTCGGCACCCTCGCGGACCGCGGCACCGGGCACCGCTGCCGCTGGGTCACCGGCGGGAGCCCGGAACGTGCCGGCCAGCGGCGCGACGAGCAGCCGCCACTCGGGCGCGTGACTGTCAGAGTGGCTGTCGGCGTGCTCGGCCAGCAGCGCGCGGGCCGCCTCGAGGTCCTCGGGCGCCTTGAGGCCGACGAGCCGGACGCCGGGCAGCGCCCGGCGCGCCAGCCCCGTCAGGGTGCCCGCTGGGGGAAGCTCGATCAGCGCGGTGATGCCGAGGCCCGCCATGGTCTGCATGCACTTGTCCCACCGGACCGGCGCGCTGACCTGGTTCACGATGCGTTCCAGCCAGTCCGCGCCCGACCGTACCTGAGCACCGTCGAGGTTGGACAG
>JASIGS010000173.1 GCA_030052355.1 Streptosporangiaceae bacterium
AGCTCACCCGCGCGGATCCTGGCGACCGCTGCCGCGACCGCCTGCTCCCACTCAAGCGCGGTCAGGCTGCCGTCGCTCCAGCGCAGCTCGCCGGGCGGCACGAGAGGAGTGGCAGCCGGCGCCTCCCGCACCCCGGTGCCGGTCAGGGTCGTCAGCCACGCTGCCCCCGATCGCCGGCCCAGCACCGTCTGCGGCACCACGAGTACTGAGCCGTCGGAAGCCGGGTCGAAGGTGAAGCTGCCGAACGCGACGGGCCCGCTGCCGGGCAGGCTGACCTCGTCGGCCACCCGGGCGCTGTCAAAGAGCTCGGCGAGCCACTTCTCGCCGGCCGCGAACCGGTCGGTGCCCGCCGGGATGGTGAGCCTTGCCGCCTCGCCCCAGCCGACGAGGCCTTCGCCCCTGCGGACCCAGGCGGAGACGTCCGGCCCGGGCAACCGGGCCAGCAGGTCTCCGGGATCGTCCACACCGACCGTCGTGACGGTCAGCCCGTCTGCCATTCTGCCCTGGTCACCCTGCCCTCCGCCCACGGCAGTCCACTCTACGTGCGGTCGCCGAGCCGGCCAGACGGCACCCGGCCGTCGGACGGTCAGCTCGTCTTCGCCGGCACCGCGGTCTTGATTCCGCCCGAGACGTTGGCGGTGTAAGCCCCGGCGCAGAAGGTCGCGGTCGGGCACGACACGCTCACGAAGTCTTGCGGTGCCTCGGTCTCCCGCCACGTCGGTGTGACCGCAGCCGGATCGGTGGTGACGAACATGGCGCCCGGCTTGCCTGAGCTCAGGTTGACGCGCATGACGATGCACTCGTGCACGCTCGGGCAGGTGAGCACGCCTATGGCCGGTGCGTCGGAGACGCGCCAGGTGGTGATTCCGCCCGTCGGATCGGTAGAGCTGAAGAACGCCAGCCCGGTGGGGCCGCCCTCGCCGACGGCGACGCACAGCGATGCGCTCGGACAGTCCACCTTCTCCAGCGCGTAGCCGTCGAACACCGTGCTGGTGAACGTCGGCGTGCTGGCCGCCGGATCGGTCGTGGTCACCAGGTCCGGCCCTTGGATCCCCGCGCACAGGTCCGAGCTCGGGCAGGTCAGGTGATTCAGGAGAAGGTTGCCCGCGCTGTCCTGGTGCCATGCTGACGCCCCGCCGGCCGGGTCCGACGACGTCAGAAGTCCCGCACCGTCCTCTCCGACGCAGAAGGACGCTGTCTGGCAGCTCAGGTCCGTCAGTTGGGCCGGCACGCTGATCAGCTGCCAGTCGGCGGCCTTCCCGGCTGCCGGGTCGGCGGAGGTAAGCAGGTTTCCGGCGCTGTCGATGGCCGCGCAGAAGCCGGTCGTCGGGCAGTCGATGTTCGAGACCAGGTTCGCTCCGTCGATGTCGGCGGGCCTCCATGCCGATGCGCCGCCCGTCGGGTCGACCGAGGTGTACGTCCGTCCGGCGGCGTCGGCCGCGAGGCAAAGCTTCGCCGACGCGCAATCGACGTCAGTGACGGCAGTCACGCCGTCGATGTCCGCAGTTGACCAGTCGGGTGGCGAAGCGGCCGGGTTGGGCGTGGTGGCCACGTCGCCGTGATAGGTGACGACGGCGCAGAACGCCGGCTTGACGCAGGACAGGGACGTAATCGCAGCGCTGACGACGGTTTCGCGCCAGGCGGCCGAACCGTCGGCTGGCCGGGTGGTCGACCAGATGATGCTGGCCGTCGACCGGTCGCGGGCCACGCACAGGCGGTCCGACAGGCAGGTGATGTCGTTCAGTTGGTCGTCGCCGGGGGCCCCGGCGCTCAGGTGCCAGCGGGACGCACCGCCGGCCGGATCGGTCGAGTAGAGCACCCTGCCCAGGCTGTCGGTAGCCAGGCAGAAGGAGGCTGAGGAGCAGCTCAGGTTCGTCAGCTGGGCGCCGCCGTCGACATTGGTGATCCGCCACGACGCCTTGCCCCCGGCCGGGTGGGACGAAGTGAGCACGTCACCGCCCGCTGTCAGCGCGCAGAATGAGGCGCTCGGGCAAGTCGGGTTCCTGGCCGCGCGTCCCGGATTGACCACGTGCCAGACCGGGCGGCTGGCAGCCGGATCCGCGGACGAGACGATCTCGCCGCCGGAAAGGGCGAGGCAGAGCCGTGTGCTGGGGCACTGGATCGGGAAGATGATGTCGTGCTTGGACGTGAACGACTTCCGCCACTTCGGGCGGGAGCTCGCTGGCGCGGTAGAGGTGTAGATCGCCTGTAGGTACCGTCCAGCACAGAAATGGCTGGACGGGCAGCTGAGGACGAACGGCGACCCGGTCTGCACGGCCAGGGAGAACACCGGGATCGACCACGCTGCTGAGCCCCCGGCCGGCCGGCTCGAAGTCAGTACGTCGCCGTACAAATCGCTCGCGAGACAGAAGGCTGCCGAGGGGCACGAGACCGACACCACGGCCGCGCCCTCGACGTAAGGTGCCTTCTCGATGTTCACCGACCCGGACCAGGTGAGCCGCGGCACGGAGCTGGCTGCGGGTCGCGCTGCACCAGAGGCAGCGTGCGCTCGGACGGTGCTGACAGCAAGGAAAGAGAGCGTGGCGATGACGGCAGCCAGCAGCGCGAGCACGCGCGCAGGCCGGCCGCGGGAAG
>JASIGS010000174.1 GCA_030052355.1 Streptosporangiaceae bacterium
GCGCGCATAATGGTGCGGCCGGTCATCTCCGCGAGGCTGTTCCACGCGCGCATGACCCGGGGCGTCGCAATCAGGTAGACGTGCGGCGGGTCATCATGTCGCGGATCCCACCCGGTCCGGGCCGCATAGCAGTCGGCGACCGTGCCCGGGGCGTCCGCACACGGCACGACCGCTGCGGTGGCATCGATGATCGTGACGTCCCGGCTGTCACCGAGCGCCAGACGTACCGTGCCGCTGGCGGCGGCGTTCCTCGCAGTCGCCGATGCCGCCGGGGTCGCCAGAATCACGCGCGCGCCGTCCCACGCGAGCGACAACGGAATGAGATGAGGCTCGCCGGCGCTGGCGGTGGCCACCCATACGTCGATATCGCCCTCCAGTCGGGCGAGGGTGTCGGCCCTGCGCTGAGCGGCAGTCCGGACGACGTCAGTCACGCCGCCGAGGATACGGGGTCATGGCCGACGACCGAGCGGACGGCAGGTCCCGGCCGCACCGCGTCTCTCGCAGGCAAGGCCAGTGACAGACTCGTGCCATGACATATGCGGCCGCTCTGGACAGGTACGACGGCACGATGCCGTACCGGCGATGCGGGAACAGCGGACTCAAGCTGCCGGAAATCAG
Organism: Streptosporangiaceae bacterium; assembly: GCA_030052355.1. The sequence goes on from JASIGS010000174.1 coordinate 619, forward strand.
CCTGGGACTGTGGCAGAACTTCGGCGGCGAGGCACCGCTCGAAACCCAGCGCGCGATTCTGCGGCGGGCGTTTGACCTCGGGGTCACGCACTTCGATCTCGCGAACAACTACGGCCCGCCGTACGGATCCGCGGAGGCCAACTTCGGCGAGATCCTGCGCAGCGACCTGCGCCCGTACCGGGACGAGCTGATCATCTCGACCAAGGCCGGCTACGACATGTGGCCGGGGCCGTACGGCGAGTGGGGCTCGCGCAAGTACCTGCTGGCAAGCCTCGACCAGTCGCTGGCCAGGATGGGCCTGGACTATGTCGACATCTTTTACAGCCACCGGTTCGACCCGGATACGCCGCTGGCAGAGACCATGGGAGCGCTCGACACCGCGGTGCGGTCCGGCCGCGCCCTGTATGCGGGCATCTCCTCGTACTCCGCGAAGCGGACCGAGGAGGCAGCAGGCATCCTCAGGCAGCTTGGTACCCCGCTGCTGATCCACCAGCCGTCCTATTCGATGCTCAACCGGTGGATCGAGGGTGGCCTGCTTGACGTGCTCGGCGCGGAGGGCATCGGCTGCATCGCGTTCTCACCGCTCGCTCAGGGGCTGCTGACGAACCGGTATCTCAACGGGATCCCGGCCGGGTCACGGGCCAGCCGGGGCAGCTCACTGTCGGCGGACCAGCTGAGCGCGGCTAACCTCGCGCACGTGCGCGCGCTGGCCGACATGGCCGCGTCGCGCGGCCAGTCGCTGGCTCAGTTCGCGCTGTCCTGGGTCCTGCGTGACCAGCGCGTCACCTCGGCTCTCATCGGCGCGAGCAGCGTGGCTCAGCTGGAGGAAAACCTCGCTGCCGCCGGCCGGTCGTCGTTCACGGCCGACGAACTGGCCGCGATCGACAAGCAGGCGGTCGAGGCGGGGATCAACATCTGGGCTCGCTCGAGCGAAAGCTGAGCGCGGCGTGAATCAGCAGAGGGGAACGGCAGAGCTGCGGCGCGCTGTCGCTGCCTTTGACGCGGTCACGCCGCGGGAGCTGAGTTCGCGCGCCCGGTTTCTCGCGGAGCTCGACCGGCTGACCGATCCGTTCAATCGGGAGGCCGACCCGGTGCACGTCACCGGCTCGGCCATCGTGGTGGGACCGCGCGGAACGGTCCTGCACTGGCACAAGCGCCTGGGCGGCTGGCTGCAGCCGGGAGGCCACGTCGACGCCGGCGAGACACCCTGGGAGGCTGCGCTGCGCGAGGCGCACGAGGAGACCGGTCTGCCAGTCCGTCACCCCGACGGCGGAGCGCGGCTAGTGCACCTGGACGTTCATCCGGCCGGCCCGCACGTCCATCTCGACGTACGGTATCTGCTGCTGAGCGGGGATGCCGACCCGTCGCCGCCGGCCGGCGAGAGCCAGCAGGTGCGCTGGTTCAGCTTCGCGGACGCCATAGCCGTGGCTGACACTGCACTGGTGGATGGCCTGCGCAGGGTCGCCGCGCCGCAGTCGGGCGCTAGCGAGCCGCAATGACAGCGAGGAGGACGAGCAGGATCGTCAGCGCCCCGAGCGCGCCGTGCAGCGCGATCACCAGCACCGGGACCCGAGCAGCGGCGCGGGTGCCTGGAGCGACGCCGCTCGCCGTGGCCGCCGCGGGCGCGGGCACCGTGCCCGGTGGGGTTGCCGGCCCGTCGCCGAGCAGCGTGGCCATGCCCAGGCCCGCGATTACCCACGTCAGGGCTACGTCGATCCAGCCGAGAGCGGCCGCAGCCGTCACCACGAAGCCGACCCAGATGCACAGTCCGGTGGCGGCAAGGCCCGCGTGCGCGTACGGGAGTCCGAGCGCCCTGGTCTGTCCGCCGCGGCGCGACCGCCGCCGGCCGATCAGCAGATAGCCCCCGGCGATGGCGGCGGCCAGCCACGCAGCCAGCGCCGCGAGCCGCGGGATGAGGGTGCCTGCCGTCGAGCCGGGTCCGGCGGCCAGCGACGTCGGTCGCGGTGGTCTGCCCGGCCGGATCAGGCTCGCGAGGTACTGGCTGTCAGCCAGGTCCTGCCGCCGCGCCGCTGCCTTGGGCAATGGCCCGACCACGGTACGAATGGCCCGGCCCACCGCGTCGTTGACCTGTGTTGCCCCGAGCCCGGCGCACTCTGGGGGGGTGCGCCGGACGATCACGTGCCGCCGCAGCGCGCGGACCGCGAACGCGTAGCAGGCCGCCGTGTTCGTCGTGGTAGCCGGCCTCGCGGTAAGGGGGCGGCTCGTGCCTGGCGGCTGCCTGGCGCTCGATCCGCAGGCGACGCACACCAGAGCGGCTGCGAGCGCTGCCACGGCACGCGCGGTAATCCGGGCTCTGCGGTTCCTGCGAGCCCCGGTTCCTAGCCGCGGCCGGTGAGCCGGCTGAATGGCACATCCCGGTCAATCCGCACCTCGCCCGGCAGGCCGAGGACGCGCTCGGCGAGGATGTTCTTCTGTATCTCGTCGGTGCCGCCGGCGATGGACTGGCCGGGCACTGACATCAGCACTTCTGCAATCACGCCGCCCAGCGCGGAGTCCGGCCCGGTGAGCAGCCCGGCGGCGCCGACGATCATCGAGTGCACTCGGGCGGACTCCCTGGCTACGTTGCTCGCGGCGAGCTTGCCGATCGAGCCCTCGGCACCGGGCCGCGCGCCACGCGCGCGCGCCTGCCGGGCGCGTTCGGCGGTCCACAAACTAACCCGGTGCAGCGTCACGAGCCTGGCTATGGCCTGCCGGATTACCGGGTCGTCCGCTACGCCTGCCGAGCGCGCGTGCTCGACTGCGAGGTCAGGCCGTCCGGCGCGCTGCGGGTACCAGGAGTACGTGGCGAAGTGGCGGTCGGCCTCCGCTCTCGCCTCGGCCAGCGCCTTGCCGGGTGTCGACGCATAGCCCGGGCGCTGCAGGGCGGCGAACCGCCGCTCATAGGAAAGAGTGGTGAGGGCCGCTGCCCAACCGTGCCCGACGTCGCCTATGACGTTTTCGCGCGGGACGCGCGCGTCGGTCAGGAACACTTCGTTGAAGGAAGCGTGGAAGTTCATCTGCCGCAACTGACGGACCTCAACGCCGGGTTGCCGCATCGGCAGCGCGAAGTAGGTGATGCCCTGGTGCTTGGGCACGGAGCTGTCGGTGCGGGCGAGCAGCATGCCCATATCCGCGTGATGAGCACTGGTGTTCCACACCTTCTGCCCGTTGATCACCCAGCTGTCGCCGTCAAGTACCGCTGTCGTGGCCAGTCCCGCCAGGTCTGAACCCGCACCCGGCTCGCTGAACAGCTGGCACCAGGTCTGCGCCCCGGTCAGGATCGGCGGCAGCAGCCGGTCGCGCAGCTCGTCCGGGCCATGCGCCAGGATCGTGGGCGCCGCGAGCCAGGTGCCGCTGCCGACGGGCGTGCCGACCGCGCCCAGCCGGACCAGCTCGGCGGCCACCAGCTCGTCTGCCCAGCCGGGCAGGCCACGGCCGTGCCAGCGGCGTGGCCAGCTCGGCACCGCCCAGCCCGCCTGGAGCA
>JASIGS010000175.1 GCA_030052355.1 Streptosporangiaceae bacterium
AGCAGGGTGTTCAGTTACTCAAGGGATTTCCGGCTGGAACTCTGCAAAATGTCTAGCAATCCAAGCCACAGTTGCACATCTTGATCTCCTTGACCGATGCTTTTCAGGAACTCGATGACGAGGGCAGGGAGGGTGACATGGCGGCGCCAGCGCAGCACGGACCAGGCCAGCAGGAAGCAGAGACCGCAGCGGACGAGTTCCCTGTCACCGGCATGGACGCGGTGGTCTTCGCGGTCGGCAACGCGCGGCAGGCCGCGCACTTCTACTCGACGGCGTTCGGCATGCGGTGCGTCGCCTATCGCGGCCCGGAGACCGGCTGCCGGGACGAGGCCGCTTACGTGCTCGAATCCGGCGACGCGCGGTTCGTGTTCCGCGGGCCGGTGCGGGCCGGCACGGCCCTCGGCCGGCACGTGGCCGCGCACGGCGACGGGGTGATCGACCTGGCCATCGCCGTGCCCGCGGCAGAGGCCGCCTATTCGCACGCAATCGCCCACGGGGCCACCGGCCTGGCTGAGCCCGAGGTCTTCGAGGACTCCTACGGCAAGGTCGTGCTCGCCGCGATCGCCACCTATGGCGACACCCGGCACACCCTGGTCGAGCGGACCGACTACGCGGGCCCTTATCTGCCCGGCTATGTCAGCGAAAACCCGCTGGTGCCCGAGCCCGCGGGTCCCTTCTTCACCGAGATCGATCATTGCGTCGGGAACGTCGAACTGGGCGCCATGGACTACTGGGTGGATTTCTACCACCGGGTGATGGGCTTCACGAACATGAAGGAGTTCGTCGGCGACGACATCGCGACCGAGTACTCCGCGCTGATGAGCAAGGTCGTGGCCGACGGCGGGCGGAAGGTGAAGTTCCCCATCAACGAGCCTGCCGCCGGAAAAAAGAAGTCACAGATCGACGAGTATCTCGAGTTCTACGGCGGACCGGGCGTCCAGCACATCGCGCTGGCCACCGACGACATCGTCGGCGCGGTCAGGGGTATGCGGGCACAGGGCGTCCAGTTCCTCGACACCCCGGCCACCTACTACGACACGCTCGGCGACTGGGTCGGAGACACCAGGGTCAGCCTCGACGAGCTGCGTGAGCTGCACCTGCTCGCCGACCGCGACGAGGACGGCTACCTGCTTCAGATCTTCACCAAGCCGGTACAGGATCGGCCGACCGTGTTCTTCGAGCTGATCGAGCGGCACGGATCCCAGGGCTTCGGCAAGGGCAACTTCAAGGCGCTGTTCGAGGCGATCGAGCGCGAACAGGAGCGGCGCGGCAACCTGTGACCTGGCAGTCCGGCTTGGTGGTGAGGCTTTGCAGGAACCTGGCCCGATCGGGCATCATGGCCGCGTGACTGAGCCATCGGGTCCGGCCGACGCCGCCGGCACGCAGCCGGGGCAGCAGGCTGCCGCGCAGGGGACGGACCCGGGCACGGGTCCCGCCCAGCCGTGGATGCCGGACGCACCGGTTGGCCCGCCGCCGAGCTATGCCACCCCGGGCGGTTACGGCACCCCTGGTGGCGGACGCAACGCAGGCTACGGCGCCCCGCCCGGCCAGCAGCCCTACGCCGCCCCGCAGGGTCAGCAGGCCTACGGCGCCCCGCCCGGCCAGCAGCCCTCCGGTTACCCGCAGTACCCCGGCTACGGCACACCGCCCGGCCAGCAGCAGCGCTACCCCGGCTATCCACAGCAGGCCGGCTACGGGCAGTACGCCGGCTACGACTACCGGAACCCTGACCCGGCGCTGGCAGAGCGATCGCGGCGGCTGGCTGCGCGGATGATCGACGGGCTCATCCTGGCCGTGGTGTTCTCGCCACTCTGGTACCCACCGTGGCACACGCTGATCGACCAGGTGCGGACCCTCCAGGACCGGTACCCGGGCCAGAATCTGAGCGCGATTCCGGCCGCCAGCAACGCACTCACCCACGCCGAGCAGCACTTCATCGGCCGCATCTTCGCGGTCGCCCTCCTCTTCTACCTCATCGCCTTCCTCTACGACTGGATCCAGCACGCCGCCTGGGGCCAGACGATCGGCAAGCGGGCTCTCGGCACCATGGTCGTCACCGCGGGCGAGCGCGGGAAAGTCAGCGTGGGAGCGGCCGGCGCACGTGCCGCCGTCTACGCGCTGCCCGGGCTGGTGCCCCTTGTCGGCGCCCTGTTCAGCCTGCTGAACGACTTGTGGCTACTCTGGGACCCGCGCAGGCAATGCCTGCACGACAAGGCCGCGCATACAGTTGTCATCAAGAAGAACTTCTAGGGCTTCCCGCCTAGCCCAGTTAGGCGGCTGGCAGTAGCCCCCGGCCTGGTGGCCGCCACAGGGCCGCACTGCCGCCTCCGCCGGTGGGCTGACAGAGCCACATGGGAAACATCGGCAGATGACTCAGCACGGCGACACAGCGGACCGCGACGGCGCGTCCGCCAGCGACGGCAGGCCGACAGCCGAGTCGGGGACCACGGCGGCGGTGTCGGCGCCAGCTCCGCCTGAGCAGCCGGGCCAGGCGGGGGCGTACCAGCCACCGCCGCAACCAGCATCGCCGCAGCAGCAAGCACCGCAGCAACCGGCGCTCCCTTCGCCGTACCTGCAAGCGGGCGAGTCCGTCCCTGAGGCCTATCTCGCGCCGCCGCAGCCCGGCATGCCGTCGTTCGGGTCTCCGCAGGCACCGTCGCGGCCAGGAACACGGCCGTTTGTGGCCGATCCGCAGCCAGGCAGCCAGCAGCCGTACGCTGCTCCGCAGCGCCAGCAGGAGCAGCAGACCGCCCGGCCGTCCTACGGACGGCCG
>JASIGS010000176.1 GCA_030052355.1 Streptosporangiaceae bacterium
AAGGTCTCGCTCGGGCTTGACCTGTCCAGCGGCTCCCAGATCACCATGAAGGCGGACACCCCGCCCGGTTCGCCTCACCCGAGCGCCGGGGAAATGAACGAGGCGAAGAACATCATCAGCGCCCGGGTCGACGGTGACGGGCTGAGCAACGCCACGGTGGTGACGCAGAACAACGACGAGATCGTCGTTTCCGTGCCAGGCGTTGGTGCCACGAAGATCCAGAGCCTCGTCGGGAGCACCGCGCTGCTCAGGTTGCGGGCGGTACTGTTCGCCGCGCCGAACTACACCACCACGAGTTCGAGTTCGTCACCGAGCCCGAGCACGTCCACTTCGCCGTCCAGTTCGAAGTCGCCGAGCCCGAGCACGTCTACCTCGCCGTCCAGCTCGAAGTCGCCGAGCCCGACGCCGACGTCGACGACGAGCTCTTCCGGCAAGGGTCAGGCGGTCGGCGCGAAGCAGATGCCGGCATCGGGGGCCACGTCGACTCCCAAGGCCTCGTCGTCGCCCAAGGCGAGCAGCACGCCGTCACCAACGCCGTCGCCGACCAGCTCGTCGACGACCAAGGTCTCCACGACCGCCGACGGCGTAGGCGACCTGGCCGAGGTCAACACGGCCACCAGGACGAAGTTCGACGACCTGAACTGCTCGGACAAGAACTGGCAGCAGAAGATCTACGGGGCCAACAGCAACCCATCTATCTGGGACAAGGCGGATGTCCAGACCGTGGGGTGCTACAGCATTGATGGCGAGGAGTTCAAGTACGCGCTCGCCGCGGCCGTGGTCGTCGGCCAGGACCTGACCGGCGTCAGCGCCGACTACGTCACGCCGGGCGGCTGGGTCATCGAGTTCAGCGTCAAGTCGCCCGCGTCAACGAAGCTGTACGACCTGACCAGCTCGCAGGCGGCCCTCTACAGCACGGCCACGTCGGACCCGCTGTCGCAGGACTACTTCCTCAACCAGATCGCCGTGGTGCTCGACGGGAACATTCAGTCCACGCCGCAGACCGAGGGCGCCTTCGGCCCCAGCGGTGAGATCAACGGCGGGAGCACCGGCTTCAGCCAGAGCCAGGCGACCAACCTGGCGAACATCCTGAAGTACGGCCAGCTGCCGCTGTCGTTCCACATCCTCGACCTCACCTCGGTCTCGCCGCAAATCGGGTCCGACCAGCTCAGCGCAGGCCTGATCGCGGGCGCCATCGGCCTGCTGCTCGTGATCATCTACTCGCTGATGTACTACCGCGGCCTTGCGGTGGTCTCGGTGTCCAGCCTCGCCATCGCCGCGGTGATGTCCTATCTTGCGGTGATCCTGCTCAGCACGTACGAGGGCTTCAACCTGACGCTGGCCGGCGTAGCCGGACTCATCGTGGCGATCGGCATCACCGCGGACTCTTTCGTCGTGTTCTTTGAACGACTACGCGACGAGGTGCGGGACGGCAAATCGCTGCGGGCTGGCGTCGAGGCCGGCTGGGTCCGGGCCAGGCGCACGGTCCTTGTGTCCGACACGGTGTCGTTCCTGGCCGCGCTGCTGCTGTACATCTTCGCGATCGGTGAGGTGCGAGGCTTTGCCTTCACCTTGGGGCTGACCACGCTGATCGACGTGATCGTCGTGTTCTTGTTCACCAAGCCGATGGTCACGCTGCTGGCCAGGACCAAGTTCTACGGGCAGGGCAACAAGTGGTCAGGCCTCGACCCGGCCAGGCTCGGCAGCAGGGCGCCGTGGCGCGGCTCTAGGAGCCCAGCACGGCCCGCAAGCGGGACGGCGCAGGCCGAATCCCGGAACCCGTCGAGCCCGAGGGAGGCGTGATGGCGGGGCCCGGCATGCTGTCGCGGATTGCCGCGATACCCGGCCGTCTGTACCGCGGCGAGGTGTCGGTCGAGTTCGTCGGCCGCAAGAAGCTCTGGTACACGATCTCAGGCCTGATCGTGCTGATCGCCGTCGTTGCGCTGCTCGTCCGCGGGCTGGATTACAGCATCGACTTCAAGGGCGGGGCGCAGTTCCAGTTCCCCGCGCCGGCGACGGCCCAGGCCCAGATCCAGAGCACCGTGCAGAGGGCAGGCGGCGGCGCGAACTCCACCGTGCAGTACGTCCGGCCTTTCGACGGCAGCACGCCGTCCTGGCAGGTGCAGACCGGGACGCTCAGCTCGAGCACCGAGCTGAACGTGGCGAATCAGCTGGCAAAAACGTTCCACCTCAGCTCGAGCCAGCAGGTGAACATCAGTCAGGTGAGCGCGAGCTGGGGATCGCAGATCTCGCAGAAGGCGCTCGAGGCGCTGATCGCCTTCCTGATCGTGATCGTGATCTACCTCTCTGTGGCGTTCGAGTGGCGGATGGCTGTCGCGGCGCTGGTCGCGCTGCTACACGACATCGTGATCACGGTGGGCGTGTACGCGCTGGCCGGTTTCCAGGTCAGCCCCGCCACCGTGATCGGATTGCTGACGATCCTTGGCTACTCGCTGTATGACACGGTGGTGGTCTTCGACAAGGTCAGGGAGAATACCGCGCCCATACTCGGCACTCGCAAGAGCACCTACAGCCAGGCGGCAAACCTCGCGCTGAACCAGACCCTGGTGCGGTCCATCAACACCTCGCTGATCGCGCTGCTGCCGGTCACCGGGATCCTGGTGGCTGGCGCCGCGCTGCTCGGTAACGGCGAGCTCAAGGACCTGGGCCTGGTGCTGTTCGTCGGCATGCTGTCC
>JASIGS010000177.1 GCA_030052355.1 Streptosporangiaceae bacterium
AGACTGGACTTGCCCTCGAGCCGGCCGGCGATGTCGTCCGGCAGCGTGATGACCTCGTAGGTGGACGCCAGCACGAACTCGCCGGGATGCAGCACGAACGGGTCGTCGCCGTCGGGCTCGATGAGCCTGGTCAGGTCCGGTTGCTCGACGGCCGGATCGATGTGCGGGTAGCGGTGGTTCTCGAACACCCGGAAGTAGCGGTCGAGCCGCACGTCGATGCTGGCCGGCTGGATGAGGTCTGGCTGGTAGGGGTCCAGTTGCACCCGGCCGGATTCCACCTGGGCCCGGATGTCGCGATCGGAGAGCAGCACGGCTTGCTAACCTACCGGTTCCGGTACCATGACGGGCAGCACCTGGTGGGCTGGGCCGTGTCGGCTGACGCGGGACCCGCCCGGGCCAGGCTTGCGGGTGTAGTTCAATGGCAGAACGTCAGCTTCCCAAGCTGATAGTGCGAGTTCGATTCTCGTCACCCGCTCCACCAATGTCCGCAGGTCAGAGGGCTGGAGCCGCTGTCTCGCCCGATGGGGGCAGCTTCGTAGTCCAGCCTTCGGGCCATTACCCTGCGTGGACCAGCGCGCCAGCCTGGCCCTGGTCGTCATCGCGGTCACCAGGACGCTCCGCCTGGAGCTGGGAGTCAATCGCGGCGGTGATGGCCAGATCCGCTCCCTGGGCCTCGTGCTGGTAAATCAGTGCTGCGCGCTCGCTATCGTGACCCATTCTCGCCATAAGATCCCCGAGAGCAGCTCCGCTGGCGGCTGCGAACGAGTTGCCGGTATGGCGAAGATCGTGAAAGTGCAGCCCCTTCGCTCCGATCGCCCGCACCGCATAAGGCCACGCCGACATCCTGTTGAAGTTTCCCCGGCGCAGCGGGCCGCCCATTGCACCCGGAAAGGCCAGGGCCTCAGGTTCGCCGCTCACATATACCGAAAGGTGTTCCCGAAGCAGCGGGATGATGGCGCGCGGAATGCCGACGGCTCGGCGCCCGGCCGTCGACTTTGGCGGGCCGAGAAGGATCTCGCCGGTCGATCGCTCCACGAAAGCGGCGCGGACGCGGACCGTTCCGGCTTCCAGGTCCAGGTCGCACCGCCGAAGCGCCGTGATCTCTCCCCAGCGCAAGCTGGCGAAGGTAGCGAGCAGGACCAGAGCCAGATATCTCCGATCGTGGCTGCAGTCCGACCGGCCGCCGTCGGCCATGTCCCAAAGCGCTTGCTGAGCCTCGATCCGGGTAGCGAATACCTCAGGCAGGGTGCGGTACTCACCGTTGCGGCGAAACCGCAGTCGATAGGAGCCGACCTCGGTGCGGCGGATATTCCCGACAGGTCGGCGACCAACCAGCTCGGCTAGCGCAAAGACCTGATCTACGGACAGCACAGGCCGCTCGCCCGCATGTTCGTCACCAGCTCCGCGAATTCGGCATGGATTCCGCGGCAAGATGTTGTCCTCTTCAACAGCCGTCATCAAGACAGCTCGAAGCAGCCGGTAAGACTTGGCCGCGACCGAGAGCGAGACTCCGTTGTTGAGTAGCTGGGCGCGCCACTCACGGATCATCGCTGCCGAGAGTTTGCCAACCGGCACGCCACCCAGGTGGGGGCTAGTGTGTTTTCCTAGAAGCCACCCGTACAGATCAACTGTCCGCGGTCGCAGATTCGGACGCTGAGCTATCCAGGCAGCTGCGTAATCCGCCAGCCTGACTTTCCCGCGATCGGGATCGGTCCACTCACGAGCAGCAATCTGTGCTTCGATCAGGACCAAGGCGGCTCCGCTGCGCTCCGCCGCATGGCGCTGCCCGCGCCGCGCTCAGGCTTGAGGCCCCGCGCGCGCGGACGCGCCAGCCTTCAAGCAGTCGGCCGGACGTGCTCTAAAGGTTCATCCCCGCTTCCCGATCATCCGGCGTCGGCCGGAACCCGTCGAGGGCGCTCCGCGTCGCCTGCGGCGATGGCCTTCGGCCACCCCCGACCGAACCCGGCCGAAAGTCGCCGGTTCAGGCAGCTATCGGGGATGGCGCACAGAGAATGCTCGCGCCGCTACGATGGCCGGGCTTCCTGAGGAGTGATTCATGACCAGCTTCCGCCTGGCGGCTTACGGTGTGTGCATTGACCATGGCAACGTGCTGCTTGCCCATTACGTACCGCCGGGCGGCAGCAAGGATCTCTGGACGCTGCCCGGCGGGCGGGTGGAGCACGGAGAAGATCCGTTCCACGCGGTTGTCAGGGAAGTGGCGGAGGAAACGGGCTGCGAGGTGGTGGTGGAGTGCTTGCTGGGTGTCGATTCAAGAGTGATTCCCGCGCACGAAGCCACCCGCGGAGCTGATCACCAGAATGTCGGCATCTTCTACCGAGTCCGGGTCACGGCCGGGCAGCTCCGGCCGGAGCTAAACGGCGACATCACCGAGTCTGTCTGGACCCCAGTCGCCGACGTCGCCTCGCTGCGCCGGTCATCGCTGGTCGACATCGGTATTGCCTTGGCCCGGACTGTTCCGCCAACCGGACACGTTCCCCCGGTACCCGTCGGCGGCCTGATTGAGCATTGAAGCGTTGGCGTTTGCTCTCGGCACCGGCCAGTCTGAGCATGTCGTGGCAGGCGCCGAGGGCGGCTGTCAGCTGTCGCTCTGCCAGACTGATCCAATGACCGCTGACTGTGTCTTCTGCCGCATAGTCGCAGGCCAGGCCCCGGCATACGTCGTGGCCGAAGATGACCTGAGCTTGGCCTTCCTCGATCGCGGCCAGGCAACCGCAGGTCACACGC
>JASIGS010000178.1 GCA_030052355.1 Streptosporangiaceae bacterium
ACCCGCCGCACCCGCATCGCCACGCCGGTGGAGGTCTCGTTGTGCGTGAACGCGTAGGCGTCAATGCCCGCTTCGGCCACCGGCTCCGGATGGGTACCCGGCTCGGACTTGATCACTGATGGCTCAGCCAGCCATGGAGCGGCCTTCGTCACCGCGGCGAACTTTGACGAGAACTCGCCGAAGCTGAGGTGCTGAGAGCGCAGCGTGATCAGGCCGAACGCCGCCGACTCCCAGAACGCGGTGGCGCCGCCGTTGCCGAGCGCGACCAGGTAGTCGTCCGGCAGGCCGAACAGCGCGGTCAGGCCCTCCCGGGCACGCTGGACGAGGGCCCGTACCGGCGGCTGGCGGTGCGAGGTGCCAAGCAGGTCATGCCCGGCGGCTGCCAGCGCCTCTACCTGTGCGTCCCTGACCTTGGTCGGTCCGGACCCGAATCGTCCGTCGGCAGGCAGCAGCTCGGCGGGAATAAGGATCTTGTCCTGCATGGCAGCCCCCGGTTGCTCACACGTCCTGGTCGAACACCTCGTCGGCACCAGGGACGTCTCGTACCGAGCGAGACTTCGGGCCGACATAACGTGCGCTCGGTCGCACCAGCCTGGCGGTCTGCTTCTGCTCCAGGATGTGCGCCGCCCATCCCGCGGTGCGCGCGCACGTGAACATCGACGTGAACATGTGCGACGGCACCTCGGCGAAGTCAAGCACGATCGCGGCCCAGAACTCCACGTTGGTGGCCAGCACCCGGTCTGGCCGGCGGGCGTGCAGCTCGTCGAGCGCCGCCTTCTCCAGCGCCGCCGCCACCTCGTACCTGGGTGCGCCGAGTTCCCTGGCGATCCGCCGCAGCACCCTGGCGCGCGGGTCCTCGGCACGGTAGACGCGGTGCCCGAAGCCCATGAGCCGGTCACCGCTGTCCAGCACTCCCTTGACGTAGGCGACCGCGTCGCCCGTCCGCTCGACTTCCTCGATCATGCCGAGGACCCGGGCGGGGGCGCCCCCGTGCAGCGGGCCGGACATGGCACCGACCGCGCCGGACAGCGCGGCGGCCACGTCGGCACCGGTAGACGCGATCACGCGGGCGGTGAACGTGGAGGCGTTCATGCCGTGCTCGGCCGCGGACGTCCAGTAGGCGTCGATCGCCCTGACGTGCCTGGGGTCTGGCTCGCCGCGCCAGCGGATCATGAACCGCTCGGTGATCGTCTTCGCCTCGTCCACCCGCTTCTGCGGCACCATGGGCAGGCCGAGGCCGCGGGCCGCCTGAGCGACAAAGGAAAGCGCCATGACCGACGCTCTGGCGAGGTCATCGCGCGCCTGCTCATCGCTGATGTCCAGCAGCTGGCGCATGCCCCAGGCGGGTGCCAGCATGGCCAGCGCGCTCTGCACGTCTACCCGGATGTCGCCGGAGTGCACCGGAATCGGGTACGGCTCGGCCGGCGGCAGCCCGGGCGCGAACTTGTTGTCGACCAGCAGGCCCCAGACGTGACCATAGGAGACGTGACCGACCAGCTCCTCAATGTCCACACCCCGGTACCGGAGAGCGCCGCCCTCCTTGTCCGGTTCGGCGATCTCGGTCTCGAACGCGACGACGCCTTCAAGGCCGGGCGTGAAGTCGGACATCCACTTCCTCCGTCTCCTCGGTACGCAGCGGGCCGACGGGTGGCCTGCGGCCCTATTCAACCGCGTGCGGCCGACAAGCCGGTAGCCGGGCGCCCGGTAGCGCCCGGTCTGCGACTGTGTGAGGATCGGTAGCCGTGAGCCCGATGGACCACGACGAACAGCCGCCCGGCCAGGCCGCCGCCGGCTCGGTCTTTGACGAGGGATCCCTGACGGCGGACCCGCTCGAGCTCGTGCACCGCTGGATGGACGACGTGGTTTCCGCGGGGTTGCCCGAGCCCACGGCCATGGTGCTGGCGACCACCTCAGCAGACCTGAGTCCGCGGGCCCGGATGGTGCTGCTCAAGTCGTTCGGCGGCGACGGCTTCACTTTCTACACAAACCGGACATCGCGCAAGGGTCGTGACCTGGCCGACGTGCCGCGCGCCTGCCTGCTGTTTCCCTGGTACGCGATCCAGCGGCAGGTGATCGTCGAAGGTCCGGTCACCGCACTCTCGACAGCGGAGAGCGAGCCGTATTTCCACTCGAGGCCGCACGGCTCGCAACTCGGCGCGTGGGCCAGCAGGCAGTCGGCCGTCCTCTCCTCGCGGGCGGAACTCGACGACCGCTACGCCGAACTTGCCAGCCGCTGGCCGGAGGGCCAGGAGGTCCCGATGCCGGAGTTCTGGGGCGGGTACCTGCTTCGGCCGGAAACCGTCGAGTTCTGGCAGGGCCGGCCGAACCGCCTCCACGACAGGTTCAGGTACTCGCGCGATGGTTCGTCCTGGACTGTCAGCCGGCTGTACCCCTGATCACCCGGATCCGGCTGGGCCGACGTCCTAACCGGCCAGTACGCAGGCACGCTCCTCGCGGCATAGCATCAAATCCGGAGGTAGTTGGTGTGACTGCGCACGGGCTGATCGATACGACCGAGATGTACCTTCGGACGGTTTTCGAGCTCGAAGAAGAAGGCATTGTCCCGCGGCGTGCGCGAATAGCGGAGAGGCTTTCCCAGAGCGGCCCGACAGTGAGCCAGACGGTGGCAAGAATGGAGCGCGACGGCTTGCTGCGGGTGGAAGGCGACAGGCAGCTCGCGCTGACGCCCACCGGCAGGACGCTGGCCGTCCGGGTAATGCGCAAGCACAGGCTCGCCGAGTGCCTTCTGGTCGGCGTCATCGGATTGCCGTGGGAAGAAGTGCATATCGAGGCCTGCCGCTGGGAGCACGTGATCTCCGACAGCGTGGAACGGCGCCTGGTGGAGTTGCTCGAGTACCCGGTCCGCTGTCCGCACGGAAACGTCATTCCTGGCCTCGACGAGCTGGGCGTCCCCATGGA
>JASIGS010000179.1 GCA_030052355.1 Streptosporangiaceae bacterium
TAGTCGTCGGATTTGCTGTGCTCACCGACCGGCGTCTTCCAGATCAGCCTGCCGGTTCTGGCGTTCATCGCGTAGACGACGCCCATCTTGCCGGCACCGAGCACTGCGGGCACGCCCTTGATGGTCGCCGCGACCGGTGACGACTGCATGTCATGGTCCATGAAGTCGTTGGCCACGCCCTGGTAGTACCAGCGCAGCTTCCCGGTCGCCGCGTTCAGGTTCACGTCGCTGTCGGTGTACAGCAGCCGGGAGGGATCGTCGATCGCCGATTCGGCTGACTGGTACGGATTCCCGATGCCGTATGTCACCGACCCGTCGCTGCTGACCAGCGGCGTCTCCCAGGCGCCGCCCGCCCCGATGCCGACAGAGCTGACGGAGTTGTTGTTCGCTATCACGGTCTTGAACTTCCACAAGACCCGGCCGTTCGATGCCTTCAGCGCGATCAGGAGCCCGCCGCCCGGCCCGGTGCCGTAGGCACTGGCCAGGTAGACCCGGCCGTCCACGACCTGCGGCTGGATCTCGAACTCGCCCTGACCCGCGCCGAGCAGATGCCGGTCCACCCAGATCGGCTTGCCCGTCCGCGCGCTCAGCGCGAAGAAAGTCGTCGAGGAGTCGCCGTACACGACCCCGCCAGCCACCGCCACGCCGTCCGGTCCCGGACCGCTCGTCTCCTGTGTGCTGACCCGGTACTCCCACTTCAGCCGGCCCGTCTTCAGCGAGAGTGCGTAGACGTTCTCATCCATGTCCTGCAGGTAGACCACGCCGTTGACCACGATCGGCTCCGCGGTCAGCGACCCGAACCCGTTATCTCCCTGCGCAGCCGCGCCGGATAGCCGGAACGTCCATGCCTGGCGCAGCTTGGACACGTTGGCCAGCGAGATCACCGAGCCGGTGGCGTCCCTGGTGTTGGCCAGGTCGTAGTTCGGGTACGGCCACGAATCCGAAGGTGCTGTCGCGCTCGGCTTGGTGACCGCGCGCGCTGGCAACCTGCCCGTGTGTCCTGCCGAGGAGGCGGAGGTGCCGCAGGCGGCCACCAGCGCGCCGATCGCGACCAGTAAGACGACAGCCAAGCGAGTCAGCGCGCTGGATCTCGTTCTCATCGGCACTCCTCCTGGAAGCTGCCGGGAGTGAATCAGAGCAGGCTGTTAACTTCGTGCACGTCGCCGCACGGGACGTTCAGCGCAGCATGATGTCTGCGGATCGCCTCCTCGTCCGGGCCGTCCAGAAGGCAGTACACCTTCCCGTCGGCGTTGTGATACAGCTCGACTTGGCGCACCCCGAACTGGTCGGTAGCGCCTTCTCGCGTCCCCTCGGCTATCTGCTCAATGGCTTCCGGCGGAAGCTTCAGGTCATCGTGGTAATCCATGAACCTAGGCATCTGATCCCCTCCCTATCAACCGCCCGTGACGACACCGTCTGCGGACAGGCATCTGCCGGCCATCATTTGGTATCCGGGGCCTGACGTCAATGAGGACGCCAGGACCCACGCCCCGGACGGCACCGGCGCGGCGAACGGCCGCGAGGCTGGCAGGTGTCGTTCCCCTCATAATGAACTGAAGCTTGAATCTCCGCGCAGGTCAAGACTGATGCACCCCGGGCCGGAGGCCGCCGTCAGTCCTCCTGGCCGCGGCGTGCGAGCAGGTATTTCGCACCTTCTACACCGAAGTAGGCGGTGACGACGGCGATCAGGATGGGTGCGGTCTCCAGTGGCCCGACGCGGGTCAGGAACGCAGCCAGCAGCACCATCGAGAACGGAACGGACGCGAGCGACCCGAGGACGGCGGGAAGCAGGCAGCTGAACGCCAGTCCCAGCGGAACGGCAGGTATGGCCAGGTGGACGACCACGCCGGCGGTCCCGCCCATGAACAGCGACGGGATGATGGGCCCGCCCACGAACCCGCTGCCCTGGCTGACCGCGTAAGTGAACAGCTTGCCGATCAGGATCGCGACGCACAGGACCAGGCCGAGAGTCCTCGCATCCTTCAGCACGGAAGTGAGCTGGCTGCCGCCGGAGAACATCGTCAGCGGGAGCGCGACGCCGACGACTCCGAAGATCACGCCGCCCAGCGCTGACTTGGCGATAGCCGGGACGTTCAGCTGGCCGAACAGCCGCGTCGCCAGCGTCAGCAAGCCGTACTCCAGCATCGTCACCAGGGCGCCGAACAGGCCAAGCGGGATGGCCGCGAGGAGCTGCCAGTCCCCGAACGTGAAGCGCGGCACCTGGTAGGTCCCGAGGAACACGGCGCCGGCGATGGCGAAGTAGATCCCGAAGGAGACGCTCCCTGCCACGATGCTTGCGACCAGGGTCTTGCTGAAACGCTGTCCGCCCGGGCGGGCTACCTCCACGATCATCATCGCCGCGATCACCGGACTGGAGAACAGCCCGCCGAAGACGCCTGCGATGCCGGCGAGGGCGGTCACCCCAGAGTCCTCGCCGGCCAGCCGCCGTCGCTGAGCCAGCCAGCTGCCGGCGCCGCCGCCCATTGTCGCCAGCACCTTCTCCGGGCCGACGCTCGAGCCGCCGATGAGTGACACCGCCGAGATGGCCATGGTCGCGGGCAC
>JASIGS010000180.1 GCA_030052355.1 Streptosporangiaceae bacterium
TCGAGCGGCTTGAGAACAACCTTGGTGGCGGTCGTCACGATCTGACCTCCCCCTCCGGAAAGGGCTAGCTGAATTAGAGAGTCTCGACCATGTCGGCCTGCCGTCGCGGGTGCCAGACCAACCTCGTCGCATTAGCACTCCAACCTAGCGAGTGCCAGTTCCGCACTGTAATCCGCCCCCCTCGCCACGTCAAACTGAGGTCAGTGAGTTGCCGAGATCGACATACTTCGCGCAGGCTAGATGCCGCGCAGAGTCGGGCTAGGCCGCCGTGACGCTGGTGACCGGGAGCGAGGAGTCCGCGGCGAAGTCGATCCGAGACGGCTCGGCACCGCGGGCGAGCAGTTCAGCGCCGAGCGCCGCGACCATCGCGCCGTTGTCCGTGCAGAGCCCGGGCCGCGGAACCCTCAGCCTGAGGCCGGCTGCCTCGCACCGCTCGTCCGCGAGCGCACGCAACCGCGAGTTCGCGGCCACGCCGCCGCCGATCACCAGGTCGTGCACGCCGTGCGCCAGGCACGCGTCCACCGCCTTGCGGGTCAGCACGTCGGCCACCGCTTCCTGGAACGACGCCGCCACGTCTGCCACCGGGACGGGTTCGCCCGCCGCCTGCCTCGCCTCGATCCAGCGTGCCACCGCGGTCTTCAGGCCGGAGAAGGAAAAGTCGCTCGTCCCGTCCGCGTACTTGCCCCTGGGGAACCGGACGAGGTCCTTGTCGCCCGTCACCGCGGCCTTGTCGATGTGCGGCCCGCCCGGGAACGGAAGCCCGAGCACCCTGGCTACCTTGTCGAACGCCTCGCCGGCGGCGTCGTCGATGGTCGCGCCGAGCGGCTCGACGTCGGTGGCCAAGTCGGGGACCAGCAGCAGCGAGGAGTGCCCGCCCGAGACGAGCAGCGCGACCGCCGGCGACGGCAGCGGGCCGTGCTCCAGCTGGTCGACCGCGACGTGGGCGGCCAGGTGGTTGACGCCGTACAGGGGCTTGTCGAGGGCGAGCGCGTAGGCCTTGGCCGCGCAGACCCCGACGAGCAGGGCGCCGGCTAGCCCCGGCCCGGCCGTGACGGCGATCGCGTCGACGTCGGCGAGGCGCACGCCGGCAGCGGCCAGCGCCCTGTCGACGGTCGGCAGCATGGCCTCCAGGTGGGCCCGGCTCGCGACCTCGGGCACCACGCCGCCGAACCTCGCGTGCTCGTCAACGCTGGACGCGACCGCGTCAGCCAGCAGCTCCCGGCCGCGGACCAGGCCGACCCCGGTCTCGTCGCAGGAGGTCTCTATCCCGAGGACGAGCGGCGCCGGCGCGGTCACAGCACGCCTCCTGCCGGGTTCCCGGCGGTGTCAGCGCCGGGCCAGGCGCTCGACGCCTGCCCCTCGCCGCCCGGCCCGGGCAGGTCGCGCCGCATCACGATCGCGTCGGTACCTGACGGCTGGTAGTAGCCGCGCCGGATGCCGATCTCACTGAACCCCCATCGCTGGTACAGCCGCTGCGCCCGCAGGTTGTCGGCCCGGACCTCGAGGAACATCTCGGTGCAGCCACGCCGCACAGCCTCGGCGAGCAGCGCATCGATGAGCGCGGATCCGATCCCCTGGCCCCAGCGGATGGTGGCCACGGCGATGGTCAGCACGTCGGCTTGCGCCCCCGCCACCAGCAGCCCCGCGTAGCCGACCAGCGTGCCCTCGTCCTCGGCCACGAGGTAGTAGCGGTTCCCCGGCTGCTGGGCAAGCTCGCCAGCCAGCATCTGCTGCGACCACGCTTCGTCGCCGAACAACGCGAGCTCGAGCTCGAGCACGCTGTCGAGGTCGGCGGCCGTCATGAGGCGCAGCCTCGGCCGGCTCACGGCGTCACCCGCTTGGGCGGACCTGGCTCCCTGGCGTCGGGCCTGCGCAGGTAGAGCGGCTCGGCGGGCAGCGGCGGCTGCCCCGCTGCCATCCGTTGCGCGGCCATGCCGGCCAGCGTCGCTGCGGCCGGGAAGCCAGGGCCGATCGAGCGGCCCGCGAGCTCGGGGTAGATCAGCGCGCCCTCGCCCGCCACCGGGAGATCCGCAGGCAGCTCGCCGGGCAGCCCGACCTGCGGTCCGCAGGTCCGGTCCCCTGACGGCGAGTAACGAGCCCAGTAGACCTCGCGCCGCCTGGCGTCGGTGGCGACCAGGAAGCCAGGTGCACCGGGCGCGTGCTCGGCGGCGGTCTGCGCCGCGATCACGTCCAGAGTGCAGATCCCGTCCAGCCGGATCGCTAGCGCGCTGGCCAGCACCGCGGCGGTGACCAGGCCAGCGCGCAGGCCGGTGTACGGCCCTGGCCCGGTGCCGACCGCCACGGCGGTCAGGTCCGCGCGGCAGGCACCGGCGGCACGCAGCACGCCGCTGATCGAAGCGGCTAGCAGCTCGCCGTGCCGGCGTGCATCGACCGCCGACGCCTGCGCGACGACGCCGGTCCCGTCGTGCACGGCCACCGTCACCGCGGGCGTGGCTGTATCGAATGCGAGCAGCAGCACGGTTGCCCAGCCTAACCGAGCGAGCCGGCCCGCCAGCTACCTCTCATACCGGCCACTAGGAGAGCACCCGGCGCCGGAAGTTGCGCAGCCCGAGCGTCAGGAACGTGCAGGCGAACCCGAGCATCACCGGGTAAATGATGTACAGGTGCATGTGCGGCGCCAGGGTGAAGGCCGCGCGCATGCCCTCGTTCACGTAGATCAGCGGGTTGAGGAGCACGATCGTCTGCAGCCAGTGCCAGCCGCCCACGGTCACCGGCGCGAGCTTGGTCCACGAGTAGTAGGTGCCGCCGAGGAACGTGATCGGCAGGATGATGAAGGCGAACATCAGCCCGATGTTCTGCGGCTGGAAGCTGGTGCCGAGCACCAGGCCGAGCCCGGCCATCGCGATGCACGCCAGCGGCACGAGCGTCAAGATGATCCACCAGTGCAGGTCCAGGTGAGCGCGCACGCCTGGGGCGTGCACCACCGACGCCATCGGCAGCACGATGATCGCCGAGAGCAAGCCCTGCGCCGCCGCGGACAGCACCTTGGCGATCGCCACCAGCCAGATGGGACATGGCGCCTGCACCCTGTCCTCGATCTCCCGGGTATAGCCGAATTCCTGTGCCATCTGCAGGGCGATCGACTGCACGCCCTGGAACATGATCGATATCCCGACCACGCCGGGCACGAGGATCGTCGCGAAGTCGGATTCCTGCGCCGAGCCGTGCCCGCCGATACCCTGGCCGATCTTCGGGAACACGTACAGGAACACGAAGCAGAGCAGGAACGGCTGGATGACCGTGCGGAGCACGAACAACCAGAACTGCTTGCGCAGCACGACCAGGTCGCGGAGCATCAGCGCGCCGAGCGCGGTCCAGCTGGCAGCGGCGACCGACCGGGTCGGCCCGCCGCCAATCCGCTGCGCGGGCTGGGCCGGCTGGTACGCAGTCGAAGTCGCGGGCGCCGTCATTCTTCCCTCAGCTCCTTGCCCGTCAGGTTGATGAAGACAGTCTCCAGGGTGGGCTCGGCCACCGACAGGTCGAACAGGTCGAACCCGCCCCGCTCGGCTGCCAGCACGATCCGCGGGACGAGCCGCTCGGTTCCCTTCACGTGCAGCTCGAGCCCGCCGTCCACGTGCCGTGTCCTGGTCACGCCCTCCACGTCGCTCTTCAGCAGGGCCTCAAGGGCGCTGATGTCGCCGGCCGTGCGCAGCGTGACGACGGTGTCCGCCCCGATGCTCTGCTTCAGCGCGGCCGGGGTGTCCAGCGCCAGGATCCGGCCGTGGTCCATGATCGCGACCCGCTCGCACAGCCGGTCGGCTTCCTCCATGTAGTGCGTCGTGAGCAGGATGGTCTGCCCCTGCGCGTGCAACTCCCCCAGCAGGTCCCA
>JASIGS010000181.1 GCA_030052355.1 Streptosporangiaceae bacterium
CCAACTCCGGCTCCACAGGCACCAACTCCGGCTCCACAGGCACCAACTCCGGCTCGACGGGCACCCAGTCGGGCCAGGGTGGAGCGCTGGCCCCGGCCCAGCCGCCCGCTCCGGCATCCGGATCCGGTCAGGTGACCTCGGGCGCAACATGACCGAAGCCGACTTCGGCATGGACTCCTTCGACGTGTTCGGTACCACGGGGGTCCTGCTGGTCACCGTGCCGCGGGCCATCGGGCAGGCCCGCCAGGTTGCAGACCGAATACTGGCGGACGTCGACGCCGCCGCCAGCAGGTTCCGTCCCGAGTCCGAGCTGTGCAGGCTGAACGCGGCCGCCGGCGCCAGGGTCACCGTCAGCGCGGTGTTCGCTGACCTGCTGGCCGCTGCCCTGCGTGCGGCGCGGCTGACCGGTGGCGACGTCGATCCCACCTGCGGGCGCGCGCTGGTTGGCCTCGGGTACGACAGGGACTTCGCGGAGGTACGGGCAGCCGGGGACGCGCCACCGAGGCTGACCGGCGCGGTCGGGCCCGTGCCCGGCTGGAAGGCCGTACACCTGGACCACGGCAAGCGGCAAGCCTGGCTGGGGCGCGGCGCGCAGGTAGACCTCGGCGCCACCGCCAAGGCCTGGGCTGCCGACCGGTGCGCCGAGCAGATCTCTGCCAAGCTCGACTGCGGTGCGCTCGTCAGCATTGGCGGTGACATCGCGGTCGCCGGCCCCTCGCCCGCCGGCGGCTGGGAGGTCAGGGTGACCGACGACCACGCGGCGCCCGCCGATGCGCCTGGCCAGACCGTGGCCATCAGCAGCGGCGGGCTCGCCACCTCGAGCACGACCGTCCGCGCCTGGACGGTAGGCGGCAGGCGGGTGCATCACATCATCGATCCGGCGACCGGCGAGCCGGCCAGGTCCTGCTGGCGAACGGTCAGCGTGGCCGCCGGGAGTTGCACCGACGCCAACACGGCGAGCACGGCCGCGATCATCCGCGGTCCGGCGGCGCCGGACTGGCTGCGCGAGCTCGGGCTGCCGGCCAGGCTGGTCCGCCCCGACGGGTCCGTCGAGACCACGGCAGGCTGGCCGCGCGAGGGCGGGCCTGGGGCGGCCGCGTGACGCTGATAGCAAGCGTGTCGACCAGCCATCAGGCTGCGCTGGTGGTGACCTCATCCACGCCGCTCTGGTACGCGACCCGGGCCACCGGCCTGGTCGCACTCGTGCTGCTGACCTGGGCGATGGCGCTCGGGCTGCTGTCGTCGGTGCGCTACCAGCGGCCGGGCTGGCCGCGATTCGTCACCCTCGGCCTGCACCGGAACGTCTCACTGCTGGCGCTCGGTTTCACCGTGATACACGTGCTGACCACGGTCCTCGACAGTTTCGTGAACATACCGCTGCAGGACGCCTTCGTGCCGTTCATCTCCTCGTACCGGCCGTTCTGGGTGGGCCTCGGCGCTATCGCGTTCGACCTGATGATCGCGCTGACGGTGACCAGCCTGCTGCGCGCCAGGATGAGCCTGCGTAGCTGGCGCCTGGTGCACTGGGGTGCCTACCTGTGCTGGCCGGTCGCGGTCGTTCACGGCCTCGGCACCGGCACCGACACGCCGGTTCGCTGGGTGCTGGTGCTCACGGCGGCCTGTGTGCTCGTGGTCGCCGGGCTGACGCTGTGGCGCCTGGCCGTCGGCTGGCCATCGCACGCGACCGCCAGGGTGGCCGGAGCGGTTGTCGTCATCGTTGTCCTCGTGCTCGGGGCCGCCTGGGTCAAGGCGGGACCGCTGTCCCCTGGCTGGTCCGTTAAGGCGGGAACGCCGGCTTCGAACCTCAGCCATGACACCCACGACGGTGCCGTCGGGGCCGGCCGGTGACCCTGCAGGATCGGGGCACGGCTCCCGAGGCGCAGCCCGAGGGCGCAATGCGGCTGATCTTGCGGGCGGGCTCGCTGCCGCTCGAGGACCATCTGGAGACCTACGGACCGCCACCGGTTGGCCGCGGCCCGGCGGCAGGCCGGCTGATCGCCGAGATCGAGCGCGCCGGACTCACCGGTCGCGGTGGCGGCGCGTTCCCCGCCGGGCGCAAGTTCCGCGCGGTCGCCGAGGCCAGCAGGCGCCGCGCCACCGTGGTGGTCGCCAACGGCTCTGAGTCGGAGCCGGCGAGCAGCAAGGACCTCGTCCTGCTCAGCCACTCGCCGCACCTGGTTCTCGACGGCATAGCGGTCGCGGCCGAGGCCGTCGGCGCCGGTACCGCCTACCTGTGCCTCGGGCACCGCACCAGGCGGCTGTACCAGCCGCTGCTCGGCGCGCTCGCCGCCCGGGACAGGGCCCGGCTGCCCGGGGTGCCGGTTGAGGTCGTGCAGCTGGCGGATGGCTACCTGTCCGGACAGGAGACCGCGCTGATCTCCGCGCTGAACGGCGGCACCGGGCTGCCGACGTTCGTCCCGCCGCGCCCGTCTGACCGCGGGGTGCGCAGGCACCCGACGCTGGTACAGAACGTGGAGACGCTCGCTCACGTGGCGCTCATCGCGCGGTACGGCGCCGAGTGGTTCCGCAGCATCGGCACCGCTGGCGCGCCCGGCTCCGCGCTGGTCACCGTGACCGGCGCGGTCGAGCGGCCGGGCGTCAGGGAGATCCCGCTCGGTACCCCGCTCGCCGAGGTGCTGCACGGCGCAGGGCCGGCCGGCCGGCCACAAGCGGTGCTGGCCGGGGGCTACTTCGGCGCCTGGCTCGCGCTGCCGGCGGCGAGCAGGGTGCCGGTCAGCGAGGAAGGCCTGCGGCCGGCCGGGGCGGCGCTCGGCTCCGGGGTGCTCGCCGTCCTGCCGGAGTCCGCCTGCGGCCTGGCCGAGACGGCACGGGTGGTCGCGTACCTGGCCAGTCAGAACGCGCGCCAGTGCGGGCCTTGCACCAACGGCCTGCCCGCGCTGGCCGAGGCCATGCGGTGGATCGCGTTCGGCCACCCCGGCTATGACGCCGCCGACTGGGTCGCGAAGCTGACCGCGCTGCTCACCGGCCGTGGGGCCTGTCACCTGCCGGACGGTGCGGCCGGCCTGGTGAGCAGTGCGCTCACGGTGTTCGCCGGTGACCTGCAGGCGCACGCGAGCCGCGGTCCGTGCGAGTGGGCTGGCCGGCCGCCGGTCCTGCCGGTCCCTGCCCCAGCGGGATCCCGGGGTGTCGCGCCCTCCGGCGGGCAGGGAGCCGGGCGATGAGCCGTCCGGTGCTGCGCGTCAACCCTATCGCCTGCAAGGCACACGGGCTGTGCATCGAGCTGCTGCCCGAGGTGATCACCGCAGATCCCTGGGGTTACCCCATCATCGACACCCGCCCGGTTCCCGTCCGGCTGCTGGCACTGGCCAAGCGCGCGGTGACCGACTGCCCGACCCTGGCGCTGCTGCTCGTGGAGGAGCCCGAGGATTAGCGGGGGTCTGCGAGACACCCGCTAGCATCGGCTGCAGCCGAGGACTGCGCGGAGGTTGTGGATGGGCCCGCTGAGCGGGGTGCGAGTCGTGGAGATCGCAAGCCTGGCGCCGGCGCCGTTCGGCTGCATGGTCCTTGCCGACCTCGGCGCCGAGGTGCTGCGGGTAGACCGGGCCGAACGCTGCGGGCCGAACGCTCCGGCGCCACCCGACCCGCTGTCCCGCGGCCGCCGGTCCGTCGGCCTCAACCTGAAGGACCCGGCCGCCGTCGAACTGCTGCTACGGCTGCTCGACGACGCCGACGTGCTGGTCGAAGGGTTCCGGCCCGGGGTGGCCGAGCGGCTCGGCTTCGGGCCGCAGTTGTGCGCCGAGCGCAATCCGCGGCTGGTCTACGCCCGGATGACCGGCTGGGGCCAGGAC
>JASIGS010000182.1 GCA_030052355.1 Streptosporangiaceae bacterium
GATGAGGATGCCGCCCGCGACGACAGCAAGGTCCTTGACATCTACGCGGCCGCGATCGAGATCGACTGCGCAGCGGCCCAGCCGGTGCACGCCGACCTCGCGACCGAGATCAGGGACCGCTGGTCGCGGATCTACGCGCAAGACCGGCGCACGCTGGAGGACAGCAAGCTCGCGCTGGTGCACCGGCTCGGCGAGACAGCGCGCGCGATCGACGGCCGGGTGCGGCGCGGTGATCGCATCGCCAGCAGGCCCGCCTACCGGCAGCTCTATGAGATCGGCTGCCTCGATCCCGCCTATCCGGTACAGCTCAACGCCGCGCAGGAGATCGGCGTGGGTGGTGAGACGGCTTACGCCGAGCTCAGGGACATCCTGTTCGCGCCCTGCGAGACGTGCGCGGCGGAGCGGTCCGGGCGAGGCGCGGGCCCGGCCAGTACTGCAGCGCCCACGCGCGCCGTGCCGCCGGCCAGCATCGGTGAGTGGCTCGGCGCGCCGAACGCGAGCCGGTCGGGTGCGGACCCCGCCAGCGTGCGCGCGCCCGTGCTGACCGCGTGGATGATCCCGATGCTGGTCGGCTCGACCGGCGCCAGGAGCGACCACGCCGCCGACGCCGGCCTCGCCGAGCAGGCGCGCGCCGACCTGACCCGCTGGCTGCGGCACGTGGCCAGGGACGGCCGCCAGCCGGGCGAGCAGGACCTGCCGATCGCGCTGGAGATAGCACTCGCGCAGGGGTTCAAGTACGCCGCCAACCGGCGGCCGCTCCAGCCGGACGTACTGCACGAGTCCCGGCTGTTCCTGGCCGAGCAGGCGCTGGAAATGCTCAAGAGCGCGCGCTACTGGTTCAGCCAGCTCACCCTCATGCACGCCCTGTGCCTGCTGAACCTGTCTGACCTCGCGAAGCAGCCATGGGACAAGTACGGGGCGAAGCCGGAGGCGATCGTCCAGCACTGGCTCGACGTAGCCGGAAGGGAACGCCCCGACAGCGCCGGCTCGGCCGGACAGCGCCCGCAGCCGCACCCGTTCGTGCGCGAGGCGGCCCGGCTGTGCGCGCTGGCACTGAGGACCGGGCGGCCGCAGCGGTACTGCTGGATCGACGAGACCGGCGTCGTCGGGCAGGTGGGCTCGCGGAACCTGAGCTCGACGACCGTCCGCCGGCAGCACCAGCTGTGGATTCCGCCGTCCGCCGGGTGGACCGCCCTGAACGGGAACGCGCAGCAGTTGCTCGTTGACGTCATGCTGCTGCTGAACCTGGCTGACCGCGGCGAGGCGCCGCACGTGCTCGAGCGCCGGTTGCGGCGTTCCAACCGCCAGGACCTGCCGCCGTGCATCACGAACTACCGGGAGGCGCTCGAGCCCGACCTGACGATCGGCACCGCCGCGCCGCTGGTACCGGGGAGCAGCTGCGTGGACGGCTGTGCCTTCGAGCTCTGCCCGTATCCGCCGAAGGGCGCGCAGCCGCGGAGCGAGATGAGCGAGGCGTTCTGCCGCCGGCAGCAGACGCTGCTGACCCGGGACCTGCGCCACCCGTTGAGCCAGCAGGCGCCGTGGCAGGAGATGACGGCGGCGCAGCTCAGCCGGTTCTGGCAGGCGATGGGCGACCGCG
The DNA here is from genome assembly GCA_030052355.1 of Streptosporangiaceae bacterium. The sequence continues at coordinate 1,601 of JASIGS010000182.1, forward strand.
CCAGGGGGACGCAGTCGAGCCCGAACAATCCGCGCCGCCGCGGCTAGCTTCTACCCTCTTATACGTGGCCACCACGACCTTCTTGTTCACCGACATCGAGAGTTCGACGGCACTGCTGGAAAGCGCGGGTCAGGACGTGTACGCGCAGGTGCTCGCCGAGCACCACTCGCTGATCCGGTCGGCGCTGGCGGCCCACGACGGGACCGAGCTCAACATGATGGGCGACGGTTTCTTCGCGGCGTTCGCCTCCCCGCGTGACTGCGTGGTGGCCGTACTGGAGATGCAGCAGGCGATCGACGTGCACGAATGGCCTGCCGATGAGAACGTCCGGGTGCGGATGGGAGTGCACACCGGCGAAGCCGAGGAGACCGTGGCCGGCCCGGTTGGCCTCGACGTGCATCGCGCCGCCCGGATTGCCGCGGTGGCCCACGGCGGCCAGATCTTGCTCTCGGAGACGACCTCAGCCCTGGTGAAGGACACCCTTCCGGCGGGGGCGGCGCTCACCGATCTCGGCATCCACCGGCTGAGGGACCTGGGCCGTCCGGAACGGCTGTTCCAGCTCACCGGCCCGGGGCTGCAGGCGGCCTTCCCGCCACTCCGCTCGCTCGGCAACCCGAGCATGCCGAACAACCTCCCAGCCGAGTTGTCGACGTTCATCGGCCGTGACGACGAGCTCAAGACGGTCAGGTCGCACGTGGAGTCCTCCCGGCTGGTGACGCTGACCGGGGCGGGCGGCTCGGGCAAGACCCGGCTCGGCCTGCAGGCCGCGGCCGAACTGCTCGACGGTACCGGCGACGGCGTCTGGCTGGTGGAGCTGGCTGCGGTGGCCGACCCAGGCGTCGTTCCCCTCTCGATAGCTCGCGCGCTCGGGGTGGCGGCGCGGCCGGGCCGGCCCGTGCTCGAAACCCTGGCCGATGCCCTGGCGCCGCAGCGCCCGCTCATCGTGCTCGACAACTGCGAGCACCTGATCGAGGCGTGCGCCGCGGCGGCGGACGCGATCCTGCGGCGCTGCCCCGGCGTGCACCTGCTGGTCACCAGCCGCGAGCCGCTCGGGATCAGCGGCGAGACCATCTACCGGGTGCCGTCCATGTCGATGCCCGCGGACGACGGCGCCGACGTCGTGCCGCTGGAGCTGACCGACGCCGTGAAGCTGTTCGTCGACCGGGCGCGGATGCAAGGCGTCCAGCTGGCCGTGGACGAGCATTCCCTGCCGGTCATCGCCTCGATCTGCCGGCGACTGGACGGGATGCCGCTGGCCATCGAGCTCGCCGCCGCGCGGCTGCGCGTCCTGTCGCTCGCCGATCTTCGCGACCGGCTGGATCAGCGGTTCCGGCTGCTGACCGGTGGCAGTCGCGCCGCCATGCCACGGCAGCAGACCCTGCTCGCGACGGTCGGCTGGTCGTACTCGCTGCTGGACGCTTCCGAGCAGCGGCTGCTGCGGCGCCTCGCGGTGTTCCCCGAGAGCTTCGACCTGGCCGCCGCCGAGGCTGTCTGCGGGTTCGGCGACATCGACCGGCTCGACGTGCTTGACCTGCTCGGCTCGCTGGTGGACAAGAGCCTGGTGATCACCGACCAGAGCGCGGACGCTGTGCGGTACCGGCTGCTGGAGACGATCCGGCAGTTTGCGCTCGAGCGGCTGGCCGAGGCGGGGGAGGACGAAGCCGCGGCCGTGAGCGCCGCACACTGCGCGTACTTCGTGTCGGTTGCGGAGAGTGCCGCTGTCCACCTGACGGGGCCGGAGCAAGGCAAGTGGTACACGCGCCTCGATGCCGACCGGGCGAACTTGGGGCGGGCCACCGAGTACGCCGCCGGCTCCCCGGACGGCACCCGGCAGGTGCTGCTGCTCTGCGGGTTGCTGCGCCGTTACTGGATGTCGCGGAACGTCGTGCAGGCGGGTCAGCTGCTCCTGCCGGTGTTCGAGCGACCTGGCGCCCGGTCGGACCTGCCGGTGTTCGTCGATGCGGCGATATCAGCGATGAAGTACTACAGCGTCGTCGATGTCAACGCCGGGCTGCGGTTCGGCCTGGAGGTGATCGAGCTCGCCAGGCAGACCGGCGAGCCGCGCCTGCTGGTCGACGCGGTCGAGGGCTACTGCGGGCTGTGCTACTTCGCCGGTCAGCCGGAGCGGGGGAGCCGCGCCGGGGCCGAGGCAGTTGAGGTCGCCCGACAGAGCGCCGACGACGTGCTGCTGGGCAGCGCCATCATGGGGTACGTCATGTGCCTGGACATGACTGACCCCGACGCCGCGGAAAAGCTTTTTGCCGAGGGCATCGGTTGCACCCAGCGTTCCGGCGACCGCCTGACCGCCTACCTGCTGCACAACAACGCCAGCGTGCACGCGATCCGTCAGGGCGACTTTGCGGCGGCCAGGGCGCACCTGCTCGAGGCCGATGAGGCCAGGACGGAGATCGGGGAGACGAGCCACTCGGTCCCGGTCAACATGGGCTGGGTGCTGCGGCACGAGCGTGACACCGATGCGGCACGTGCTTCGTTCGAGCGCGCCCTGCGGAGAAGTCGCCGCGTCGGGGACCGGATGGGGCTCGCGTACTGCACCCTGGGCCTGGCCTGCATCGCAGGCGACCTGGGCGACTGGTACCGGGCTGCCGAGCTGCACGGTGCCGCGCAAGCCTTCATCGACCCGATGGGCGGCCCGTGGGAGGACCCGGAGGGCGAGTACCGGCAGGAGAGCGTTGACCTCGCGCGTTCCCGGCTCGGCAGCGAGCGCTTCGACGCCGCCTACGCGAAGGGAACGGCGCTGAGCTTCCAGGACGCGATCGAGCTGGCGCTCAGCCCGGCCGCCCAGGCCGCCGCCTGACTCAGGAGGTTATGCCGTGCCGGCGATTCCAGCGGCCGGCGCTGATGACGCCGTCGACCAGGCCCCAGATCCACGCCACGAGGATGATGTAGAACCCCACGAGGATGATGGTCGTCGCGAGCCCGACGATCCAGATGACCAGGATCAGCACGCCCGTGCCGACCGAGCCGTTGATGATGCTGCCGAGACCAGGGATGAAGAAGCTGATGAGCGCGCCCAGCCAGGGCCGGCGCGGTCGCGGCTGATCGGGCATGACCTCCCCTCTCGTCTGTTCATCTCTGCTGATCGTATGCCCGGGCGCGCCGCGAAAGACGCTTGACAGCAACTCGCGATATTACTTATCTTCGGATGGCCGCCGTCGGCGCGCGATAGGAGGCTCGCGCGCCGGAGTTGACCGGGGAGGTCA
>JASIGS010000183.1 GCA_030052355.1 Streptosporangiaceae bacterium
TGCGCGCGCGGCGTGCCCGCAGTCGAAACACCGCTCCAAACGCTAATGCGAGTCCGTTATGGGGACATCCCCTGTTATCCGTAGCCTGGCTCAGCTACATGAGGCTGGCGGGGGGCCCGGTCCGGGAGCAATTGTCTGAAGCATGACAGCGCAGCACGAGGCCATTAACGGCGTGACGACTCAGACCACGGATGACATCACGGTCCGCGGCTATACGCCGGAGAACGCGCAGGCTTGGGAGGACCTCGTGGCGCGGTCGTGCAACGGCACGTTCCTGCACACGCGGCGGTTTCTGTCCTACCACGGTGATCGTTTCTGTGACACGTCCGTGCTGCTGGAGGATCGCAGGGGGCGGGTCGTCGGCGTGTTCCCCGCAGCGGAGAGCCCGTCGCAGCCCGGCGTGATCGTCAGCCATCCCGGCCTGACCTACGGCGGCCTGGTCCATGACGGCTCGGTTCGCGGTACGTCGATGATTTCGGCCCTGCGGGACATCGCCGATCACTACCGCCGACTCGGCCACCGGCGCCTTTGGTACAAGGCCGTGCCAGCGCTGTACCACACCGAGCCAGCCGACGACGACCTGTACGCTCTGTTCCGGCTCGAGGCGAGGCGCTACCGCAGTGACCTGTCCGCAGCGATCTACCTTGACCACCGGGGCCGGGTAACCCAGCGGCGGCTCCGCTCGCGGCGGACCGCAGAGGCTGCCGGTGTCTCGACGGAGGAACGCTGGGACGACATTGATGACTTCTGGGGTGTCCTGGAGGCCAACCTCGCCCGGCGGCATGACACCGCGCCGGTGCACACGCTCGCGGAAATCACGCTGCTGCATGACCTGTTTCCTGAGGACATCGTCCTGATCACCGGCCGGGTGGGTGAGGTCCTCGCCGGGGGGGCCGTGCTGTTCGCCGCGGGCCCGGCGATGCATATGCAGTACACGGCCACCACCGACCAGGGGCGCGCCGCCTGCGTCACCGACCTGGTCATGGAGCAGGCCATTGACCTGGCCCGCCATCGCGGGTACCGATTCTTCGACTTCGGGGTGTCGACGCCGCATGAGGGCTGGCACTTGGACGAGGGCCTGTACGAGTTCAAGGTTTCCTTCGGGGCCGGCGGCGTTGTGCACGAGCATTACGAGATTGATCTTCAGTAACTGCCGCGCCCGGCCTGGTCACGGCGATCAGCCCAAGGAAGGCTCGGTTCACACGTGCCGCGTCTGCGCTGCGACTCGGGCCTGCCTGGCTGCGCTCCGCACGTAGGCTAGCGGCCCCAGCAGCATCGACCGGCGATGCTGGCGTTTGAGCCCGTCGAGAAGATCCAGCGGAGCCGTGGTGCGCGGGGAACTCGCTTCCCGCAGATAACGCAGCCCGGTAGGCATCAGCCGGATCAGCTCGGGAAGCACGCCTGGCCGGTGCCGCAGGAGCGCGGTGTAATAGGCGGTGAGGCCGACGCCGTACCCCTGCTGCTGGATGCGCAGGCCGGCCAGATCCCGGCGGTGGTCATGGCGCATTAGTGCCGCGGGTTCGTAAGCGAGGCGGTACCCGGCGAGCAGCACCAGCGTCATGGCGAGCAGGTCTTCCGCGGCGCGGGCTGGCGTTCCCGGTCCCAGCGCGACATCGAAGCCGCCGATGCGCTCAAGTGCTTCCTTGCGGTAAGCGACGCACGCGCCGGTTCCGAAGGGGGGAACCGGATAAAGGGGGCTCTGGGGCCCGTGGCGGGAGAAGACAGCCGACGAGAATCCGCGGCTCTTGCGGAAGCCGCCGAACTGCTCGTACAACTCCTGGGCAGCGGTGTCCAGCCGGGCAGGAAGCACCATGCCAGTGACGCAGCCGATGTCATCGCCCCGGGTAAATCCAGCGGCGAGCCCGGCCAGCCAGTAAGGGTCTGGCTCGCCATCATCGGCGCAGAACGTTATGATCTCGCCCGCCGAGGCTGCTATCCCGGCGTTGGCTGCCCAGCACGTCCCCCCTCGTGGCTCGCGGACATAACGCAGCGACAGCCCGCAGCCCTGCGCAGCCTCGACGCCAGCCCTGACGTCATCGCTGGTCGGAGCGTTGTCTACCACCACGACCTCGAATCGCGGGTACTCCTGCTGCCGGAGGCACGCGATCCAGTCCTGGACTCGCTCTGGTCGGTTGCGGGTGGGGACGATGACGCTGATGAACGGCGGGTCGGCCAGCGCCGCGCGGCGACGGCGCAGGAACGGCCAGGTCTCAGGGTCGGCGTCCAGCCCTGCCGCCGTGAGCGATCGCGGCATCGGGAGCCCCGCCTCGGCGAATCGCTCGGTGACCGGCTCGCGGACCTCCTGCCAGAGCAACCTGCCAAGCTCGTCGGCAGTCAGGCCAGACCGACCGGGGCGCACGACGCACACGCCGACCGGCTCCGAATGCAGCCGCCCGAGCACCCATGCTTTCTCGCGCTCCCCGTCATACGGAACGGCCGGCAGCGGCCGGGTTAGCTCCACGTCCATCATCCGGGCCGGGGAGAACCATTGGCGACCGCGACCCGGGGAATCGGCGGAGTGCACGCCCTCTGCCATCGTAGTCATAAGACCAGCCCAATATGTTCCCGCGGAGCTTTGCCCATTGTCTTAATCGTGCTGCGCGGCGCCGGTTCTTGGTATCCCCGTCTGACGTAGCGTTGCTCGCGCGTATGAGGGTTTCTGGAATCGTCACATTGGCCCATTGTTGAGACCTGTTCGACCGCGCGGGCCCGTGCGGTCGGCCACTTCTATGCAGGGACGCAAGATGGAAAACCGTGAGACGGCGGTATCCCGCTGCGGATCCGAGCGGACCTTGCCGTCGGCTTGGCCCTCACAGTCACCCCTGGCTCACCGCGCAAAGGAACTCTTGCTGCGAACACCGGCCAGGGATTTGTTCACCTACAAATACAGGTACATGTTCTCCCCGTCACAGCTCGGTTTTCTGTGCGAAAAGATCACGGACACGTCGGAGGCCACCGGGTCGATCCTGGAGGTGGGCTGCGCCTACGGCGCGACGAGCGTCTTTCTTAATCGGCATATCGATACCCTTGGCATCAACGTCGACTACTACGCGATCGACACTTTCGCTGGTTTCACCCGAGACGACATCTCATCCGAGCACGCGCTCGGCCGCCGCTATCGCTACGACAAGGACTTTCGCGGCAACAGCAAAGCGTGGTTCGACCGGACGATGCGACGCAATGGCGTGACGCGCGTGAGATCCTTCCGCGCCGACGCCGCGGCCTTCGACTACTCGAGCATCGCGCCGTTCCGATTCGCGCTCATCGACGTCGACTTGTACCGGCCGGTCCTGGCGGTGCTTGAGGCCGTTTACGAGCTCATGTCGCCGGGCGGGATTATCGTTACCGACGACTGCCAGCACGAGGGGCGGTGGGCCGGGGCCTACGCGGCGTTTGTCGAGTTCACCACGTCGAACGGCCTGGACGCCGTGATCACCGGCGACCAGCTCGGAGTGATCACAAAGCCTGCTGGCCCGGCATGACGGCACCGCCCGCGGCCGGCCGCGGTCAGCGCTGCGGCTGCGTGGCGATGGGCGTCATTGCGACAACCTGGTTCAGGTCGGCCACACGGCTGAGGTCGGCCTCGGCCTCTTCCTGGCAGCCCATGGCCGCGTAGGCCTGACCCCGGCTGCGGATCGCCCAGACCAGGTTCGGATCCAGATCGATCGCGCGGGTGAAGTCGGCCACCGCCTCCTGATGGCGACCGGCCGCCTCGTAGGTCTGAGCGCGGCCGGCGATGGCGCGGGCCAGGTCGTGCTCGAGCTGCTCCACCTCCGGCTGCCTCGGCAACCGATCCGGGTCCTCGCCTAGCTGCTCCCAGGCCGGTGCGGAGCCGTCAGCGATCGGCGCCCGTCCGCTGTACCGCAGGCGGCGGCCTTCGTTGCAGAGCACCCACCCGGCCAGCTTGCCGCGGACGTCGTCGGCCTCGTGCATGGCAAGTCGCACATGGGTCCTGGTGGACACGCGCCCGTCTGCCACTAGAAGGATGATGTCCGCCAGGTCCGCGAGCGCCCGGGTGTCCGGGCTGGCTAGCAGCGGAGGGGCCTCG
>JASIGS010000021.1 GCA_030052355.1 Streptosporangiaceae bacterium
ACTCTCATGGCCGTGCACGCCCACCCCGATGATGAGGCGTCTAGCACCGGCGGCGTGCTGGCTCTGTATTCCGCCCAGGGCATCCGCACCGTGGTCGTGACGTGCACCAACGGCGAGTTCGGGGACGCACCGGGGCAGATCAAGCCAGGCGAGGAGGGGCACGATGAGCAGGCGGTGGCGGAGCTGCGGCTCGCCGAGTTGCGCCAGTCGTGCAAGATCCTTGGCGTCAGCGAGCTTGAGTTGCTCGGTTACCACGACTCGGGCATGCCGGACTGGGATTACAAGAACCGGCCGGACGCCTTCTGCAACATCCCGATAGCCGAGGTAGCCGGGCGGATCGCGAGCCTGATCGAGCGGTACCGCCCGCAGGTGGTGATCTCCTACGACGACAAGGGGATGTACCAGCATCCCGATCACGTGCACGCGGCCGTCGCGGCAGCGGAAGCTGCCGCGCTGAGCGGAGTCCCGGCGAAGTTCTACCAGACGGCCATGCGGGGCAGCGACTGGCAGAAGATCTGGCAGGCGCTGCGCGAGCGCGGAGTCCCGGACCTGCCCGAAGAGCGAGAGGTCACCGACGAGATGCGGCAGCAGGTGGAGGCAGCCGAGCGGCGCATTACCACGACCGTCGACATAACCTCGGTGCTCGAGCGGAAGCGCGAAGCCTTGTTCGCGCACGCGAGCCAGATCCAGGACTCCTGGTTCAGCATGATCCCTGAGGATGTCGCGCTGGCCGTGTTCGGCAAGGAGACTTTCGTGCGGGTCAGCGACCGCACCGGTGCGCCCGTCCCGGAAAGCGACCTATTCGCCGGGCTGAGGTAGGTCACAGCACCCTCCTCCGTGCGGCACGATAGGGCCGTGCTTTTCTTCACTTTCCTGGCCCGCGTGATTGGCCGGCAGCACCGCAAGAGCATCGCGGCGCTGCTGGCTGGCGCGCTCGGGTGCGTGCTCGGCGGCGGGGCGCTGTTCGCCTGGAGCCAGGGGCTGCCGTTCAGCACCGGCCTGTACTGGGCGATCACAACCGCGACGACCGTCGGTTACGGTGACGTGACGCCGAAGAACGGCGCCGGACGCGTGATCGCATCCGCGGTCATGCTGACGACCATCCCGCTGCTCGCCGCCGTGTTCGCGCTGCTGACGGGCGGAGTTGTCGTGACAGGAGTACGGAGGGCGCTGGCCATGCGTGTCGGTTTTCCTGCCAGCCCGTATCGGCTGGTTATCGGCATGAACCCGCGAGTTCACGCCGTCCTCGAGCAGCTCGTGGCGGCCGGGGTGTCTGTCGTCCTCGCGGCCGACGTCGACGCGGCCGTGCTGCCGCCAGGGGTTCATCTGGTCAAGGGCGACCCGACGCAGCCCCACGTGCTCGCGGCGGCCAAGCCGCAAGGCGCGGAGCAAGCGCTGATCACCGGGAACTCCGACGGTGACGTGCTGGTCAGCGCCGTGCACCTGCGCAGGCTCGCGCCAGACCTCGGGGTCGTCGCGCTGGTCGGCTCGGTCGAGGTACGCGATGCGCTGCGGGACCTCGGGGTGAGGCAGACGATCTCCGCTGACCAGCTGATCGCCGGCACGCTGGCCAAGAGCCTCGAGGCGCCGCACGCCGGTGACATGCTTGCTCAGCTAGTCGAGTCGAACACACACCGGCTCGCCGAGGTCCCGGCTGAGGCGTCGGCCTGCGTGGGCAAGCCACTGAGCACCGTCAGGGACGAACGTGAGGGTCTGGTGCTCGGCCTGGTGCACGAGGGCCGGTTCAGCCTGGGCCTGTCGGAGGATCCGACCGTTCAGCCAGGCGACTACCTGCTGGTGGCCGAGCACGACAGGACCGGACAGCACCGGGCGCGAGATCGCGTCGTTGATGCGGCCATAGCGGATCTCTAGGGCGATACTGAACCGTGGACGGAAACCTGATACTGGCCGACGGTTCCTCCGTGGCGGCCGATGTGACTGGCGTCAGCAACGCGCTGAGCCAGGGCAACTTGCTGTGGCTCGACGTCGCTGACCTCGGCACCGACGGCATCGAGATGCTGACCGACCAGTTCAAGCTGCACCCGCTGGCGATCGAGGATGTCAAGGAGTTCGGTCAGCGGCCCAAGATCGAAGACTACGGCGACGTGGTCTATCTCGTCACCTACGGCATGGCTGGCACCAGCTCGGCCTTCGCTGAGGTGCACTGCTTCATCGCCGAGCACTACCTGATCACCGTCCAGCAGGGCGACTGCCAGCCGATCGAGCAGCTCAGGAAGCGGCTCGGCACGCCTGGTGGCGTACCCAACGGGAGCAGGCCGGTGCGGCTGATCTTGCTGCACCACATCATGGACGGCCTGATCGACAGCTTCTTCCCTAAGCTCTCCGAGTTCGACGACCAGGTCGATCAGCTACAGCAGGAGATCTTCGCGAAGACGACCAACGAGCAGCTCGCCCAGCTGTTCGACATGCAGCGCTGGCTCGTCGAGGTTCGCAAGCTCATCTCGCCGCAGCGCGACATGATGGCCTCGCTGGTCTCCGGCATGATCGAGCTGCCGGGCATGACACCGGCGAGCGACCCCTACCTGCACGACCTGTACGACCACCTGATCCGGATCAGCGACCTCGTCGACAGCTACCGCGACCTGGTTAGCAACGGCATGTCCGCGTACCTGTCGATGGTCTCCAACAACCTCAACGAGGTGATGAAGCAGCTTGCCATCATCGCCACGATCTTCCTGCCGCTGTCCTTCCTGACCGGCTTCTTCGGCCAGAACTTCGCCTGGATGGTCAACCGCCTTGGTGCCCTGCCGACGTTCCTGCTGCTCGGGCTAGGCACCGAGCTCGCGGCGGTGGCCGGGCTCTACGTGCTGTTCCGCCGCCGCGGCTGGATCGGCGCGCGCCCTGCCAGGAAGCCAGCGGTGCACTGGAGCCACCGGAGTCTTCGGCCGGCCCAGCCGCCAGCCGCGCCGCAATAAGCTAGTCCGGTGCCCTCAGCAGCGTCGGAGTCCCACATCGCGCTGGTGCGCCGCGCTCGCCGCATCAACAGGGAACTCGCGAAGATGTACCCGGACGTGCGCACCGAGCTCGACTTCAGCACGCCGCTTGAGCTGCTGGTGGCGACGATCCTCAGCGCGCAGACGACCGACAGGCGGGTCAACATGGTGACCCCGACGCTCTTCGCCAAGTACCGGTCGGCCGCCGATTACGCGGCTGCCGACCGCAGTGAGCTGGAGAAGATCATCCAGTCGACCGGCTTCTTCCGCGCCAAGACCAGCGCGCTCATCGGCCTCGGCCAGGCGCTGTGCGACAGGTACGGCGGCGAGGTGCCCGGCCGCCTCAAGGACCTGGTGACACTGCCAGGCGTCGGCCGCAAGACCGCGAACGTGGTCCTGGGAAACGCCTTCGGCGTGCCCGGGATCACGGTAGACACGCACTTCGCCCGGCTGGCTCACCGCTTCGGCTGGACCACCCAGAAAGACCCGGTCAAGATCGAGCGTGACGTCGGCGAGCTGATCGAGAAGTCCGAGTGGACCATGCTGTCGCACCGGCTGATCTGGCACGGCCGCCGGGTGTGTCACGCCCGGAGGCCAGCGTGCGGTGCTTGCGGCGTCGCCAGGCTCTGCCCGTCCTTCGGCATCGGGCCCGTCGACGAGTCGGTCGCCCGCAAGCTCGTCAGGACCGGGCCGTTCTCTTGACGACAGACCGGACGATGGCTGACGGGGCGGCGGACGACGGGCGAGTGCCTGACGGGCCAGTGCCTGGTGCGACAGCGCCTGGCTGGCTCACGCGGCTCGCCGACGCGGCGGCGGCGATGCCGGTCCCACCGCCGCTGCGGCCGCCGGAGTCGGGCGGGCGGCCGGCGGCCGTGCTCATCCTGTTCGGCACCGGCGCGGCCGGTCCTGATCTCCTGCTGATCGAGCGCGCAGCGGACCTGCGCAAGCACCCGGGCCAGCCAGCCTTTCCTGGTGGCGCGATCGATGAGGGCGACGGTGGTCCGGTGCGGGCGGCGCTGCGCGAGGCTGCCGAGGAGACCGGGATCGACCCGGCTGGGGTGCGGGTGCTGACGCTGCTGCCAGAGCTGTACATCGCCAGGTCGGACTTCCGCGTGACGCCGGTACTCGGCTGGTGGCACTCGCCGGTCCCGGTCAGGCCTGGCGACCCTGCCGAGATCGCTGCCGTCATCCGGGTGCCCGTCGCGGACTTGGCCGACCCCGCCAACCGGGTCACGATCAGGGGCCCGTCCGGCTACCTCGGCCCGGCCTTCCGTGTCGCGGGCCTGCTCGTCTGGGGGTTCACCGCGCTCCTGCTGGACAGGCTGCTCGCCCTCGGCGGCTGGGAGCGGCCGTGGGACCCCGGTGAACCAGGCGCCGTGCTGCCGTTGCCACCAGGCGCCACCAGCGGCAGCGGCGCTATACCTTAAGGGCGTGCCCGTGGATCTGCTCGACCTGATACTCCTGGTGATGATCGCGGCCTTCGCCGTGGCCGGCTATCGCCAGGGCTTCATCGTCGGCGTGCTCAGCCTCGCCGGTTTCATCGGCGGCGTCGCGGCCGGGGCGCTGATAGCTCCGCCGATCTCCCACGGCCTTGCCTCCAGCCAGTCCTGGCAGGCGCTGATCGCGATCCTCGTGGTGTTCATGGCGGCCGTTATCGGCATGGTGATCGCCTCGGCCATCGGCGTCGTGGTGCGATCCAGGGTGACGTTCCGGCCGGCCGCGCTCATCGACTCGCTGGGTGGCGCGGTCGTGAACGTCGTCGCGCTGCTGGTGGTGGCGTGGCTGATCGGCTCGTTCGTGGCCAACGCACCGTTCCCGGCGATCAGCAGGCAGGTCAACCAGTCGCTCGTGCTCAGGACCGTGGAACACATCATGCCGAGCGCGGCGCTCGACCTGCCGGTATTCCCGCCGCTGCGGACCTTGCTGTCCAACGGGGTGTACGAGCAGATCTTCAGCACGATCGGTGCGGAGACCGCCCCGGACATACCCGCGCCGCGCGGCCCGCTGCTGGCCTCGTCGGCCCTGACCGCGGCCTACCAGAGCGTCGTCAAGGTCAAGGGCATCGCGCCGTCCTGCAACGAGACGATCGAGGGTTCTGGCTTTGTCATCTCGGCCGACCACGTGCTGACCAACGCGCACGTGGTGGCCGGAGTGACCCAGGACCTGCGCGTGGTCACCGAGACCGGGCAGAGGCTTACGCGCGACGTCACGGTGGTGTACTACGACCCGAACACCGACATCGCCGTGCTCTACGTGCCCGGCCTGTCGGCGCACCCGCTCCGGTTCGCCGGCCCGGCGGCCGATGACACCAGTGCAGTGGTCGCCGGCTACCCGGAAGACGCGGGCAGCCTCACCGAGAGGCGGGCCGTGATCGGGCACAGCTTCAGGGCAATCGGGCCGAACATCTACGACACGCGCAGTGTCGACCGTCAGATCTACCCGATTCACGCGGAAGTTCAGCCGGGCAACTCCGGTGGACCGCTGCTGTCGGCCGGCGGCACGGTCTACGGTGTCGTGTTCGCGAAGTCGACTGAGTACCCGCAGATTGGCTACGCGCTGACCGCTGCGGCGGTGCGTGGGGATGCGGCGAAGGGCGCGCGCAAGTTCTCGCAGGCCTCGACGCAGGGCTGTCAGGCCGGCTAGCGGCTTACGGGATGCCTGGTCCCCCGGCGACGAGCGTCATCCGCAGCTCGGCACCGTCGATCCCGGCCAGGCCGTCCTCCTCGATCCGCTGGGCAAGCTCGGCACAGGACCGGCTGACCCCTGCCACGTCGATGCCGTGCGGGCCGACCGCCGGGTAGTCGGCCAGCCGGGACGCGCCGCGGCGGAGCAGGGCGGCGGCGCCCTGGCGGTTCCCGCGCAGCGCGTGCGTCAGGCCCACGGCGACCTGGGCGAGGCCCTGCCAGAGATCGCGCTCGGCAGGCACCGCGTGCTTCCACGTCGCCTCGAGAACTTCGTGCGCGTGGAACGGCTGGCCGGCGTCAATCAGCTGCTGCGCGCTGGCCAGCGCCTGGGCCGGTGTGAGGGCCAGGTCGTCGGCAACCTGCGGGACGCCGGCGGCATCCCTGGCCAGGGGCCGGCCGAGTCCGTCGCGGGGCCGGGCGTTCCTCGCCCGTCCGGCGGCGTCCCTGTCGCGGCCTACCTCGGCGGCGGGCATCTGCCATGCTCCCCAGTGGTCTAGCGCTCCGGCTCCGGGTCCGCCAGCCAGGAGCGGAGCTCCAGATCGAATCGATCAGGGTCTTCCTCGTGCGGGAAGTGCCCGGCCCCGTCGATCAGCCGCCACCGGTAGGGCGCCTCCACGTACACGCCAGAGCCGCGGGCTGCCTTGGGCAGCACGATCGGGTCCAGCGCGCCGTGCAGGTGCAAGGTAGGCGCCTGAACCGGCGTCCGCATCGTCCTGCTGTAGGCCAGGCCGTCGGGCCTGAACCTGGACCGCATGTACCAGCGGTGGTACTCCAGTGCCGAGTGCGCGACATGCGGCACGCTCATCGCATCCCGGTAATGCCGCGCGGTTTCGGGGTCGGGCCAGCCGGGGCCAGACCACGCGGAGAGCAGGTCACCCACGCGCTGCGCGCCGTCGCGAGTCAGCTGCCGTTCCGGCAGCACGGGCAGCTGGAATCCTAGGGCGTAACCGACACCCTTGGCCTGCGCGATTGGCGCCGAAAGGACCGCCGAGCGCAGCCGGAGGGGGTGCGGCATGGAGACGACGACAAGGCGCCGCACCACCTTCGGGTGATAGGCCGCCATCGTCCAGGCGATCAGCCCGCCCCAGTCGTGCCCCACCACCACGGCGTTCGCCTCGCCGAGCGACCGTATCAGCCCAGCGGCGTCCGACGCCGCGGTCACCAGGTCGTATCCCCTGGGTGGCTTGTCGCTGCCGCCGTAGCCGCGCAGGTCGGGCGCTACCGCGCGGTAGCCGGCCTGGCCGAGCGACTCGAGCTGGCGGCGCCAGGTCCACCAGAACTCGGGAAAACCGTGCAGCAGCAGCACGAGCGGCCCGTCACCGCTTTCCGCCACGTGGAACCGGGTCCCGTTGGCGCTGACCGAACGGTGCGACCACGGCCCGCTCAGGTAGATGGGTAGGTTGCCACGCGCCGGCATGGCTCAGTCGGTCTTGGCCGTGGTCGCGGCGCCGTTACCGGCGTGATGGCGGGTGCCGTTACCGGCGTGGTGGTGAAGGCGCAGCATCGACATGCCGTCGGACAGGCTACGGCGCGTCTTCTTCATCCCGTCCAGCTTGCGGACCAGGGTGATTCCGACGAGCACCGCGAGCCCGGCAAACAGCACGCACGTCCCGGCCACGATCAGGAATGCGGCCCAGTGCCAGATTCCGAGTGCCACGAGGCCGAATGCGAACGCGATGCACAGCAGCACGAGCACGAGGCAGGCTACGAAGCCCGCCACGATCAGCAGCGCGCCGCCGACAGCGAGCCGCCGCACGTCCTGCTTGAGCTCGAGTTTTGCCAGGTCTATCTCATACCGGACGAGCTGCGATACGTCCTTCGCAGCCACGGATACCAGGTCGCCAATGGATTGGTCTGCCGCGGCCGAGGACGTGCGCCTGACCTCGGTGTGGGTCATGGGTACCTCCTTGGGTCACGCTGTCAACCACGTTGTCAACTTAAAGTCTGGCTTACGGCCAATGGGAACGTCGGCCGGCATCCAGCAATTGATGACGGGAGACTTTATTCGCGGTTGCTGCTGGGGTCGTCCGGGCCCGGAACCTGCACGCAGCTGGGCTGCGCCAGGTGCCACGGGACAGCAAACGGCGCCCCGGCGTGGGGCGCCGTCGCGTTAGCACGTCACGTCCGGGTTACCAAGCGTGCACCCTCACTGCCGTAGTAGGCGGACTGCGCCCGCGCCCCTTTCTTGCTCGGCGCACCTGCGGCGCTCGTTCGCCTGCCACGGCACGCCTCCCGCGGCTGGTCGCGCGTGGGTACCCGGCTGCCGTGCCCCGGACCTAGCGGTCCGTTGATTCCTTTGTACTGAGGATCTGCGACTTTGAAAAGACCACAGCGTGATCGATTCGTGATCTTAATCGGTCACCCGGTTCACATGCCCGGCGACAGGTTGTTACTTTCCGGCATACCTGGGCGCTTTCTGGCCGCCAGCGGCCATGCGTTTTGGCTGGTAGACGGCACGCGGCGAAGAAATCGGCAGCAGTTCTCCGCCTGCTCTCGACGGGGACCTTAGCGGTCCGGCAGCATAGAGGAAGCAAATCCGGCGTTAGTGATCCGCATGACCCGCTGGTAACTTGCCGGAATTACAACTAGGCTTTCTCCTGAAGCGGGACCGGCTCTGCCCCCCCGGAGCCGGACCGCATGGCGACCCCCGTTCTCCCCCCCGACGGGGGTCGCCGCTTTTCCCGGACAAGTTCCCCCGCCGACCCGGCTAGCACGCCGGCGAGCAATGCCACCGCCCCCGGCTTGGACAGCGGATTGTTGCCGTTGCCGCACTTGGGCGACTGAATGCAGGACGGACAGCCGGTCGCGCACCCGCAGGTCTCGACGGCCTGCGCAGTGGCCGTCAGCCAGGAGCGCGCCGCCGCGAAGCCGCGCTCGGCGAAGCCCGCCCCGCCCGCGTGCCCGTCGTAGACGAACACCGTGAGCAGCCCGGTCGCCGGATGCAGGTCAGCCGACACGCCGCCCACGTCCCACCGGTCGCAGGCGGCTACCAGCGGGAGCAGGCCGATCGCGGCGTGCTCGGCCGCGTGCGCCGCGCCTGGCAGGTCGACCCCTGAGCCTGCCAGCGAGGCACGCAGCGGCAGCGAGATCGTCCACCACACCGCCCGCGTCGACAGCCTGCGCTCGGGCAGGTCGAGCACGTCCTCCCCGATCAGCATCCCCGTCTGGTGGCTGCGCCTGGCGTAGGAGACCACCTGCCTGGATACCCGCACCTCACCGAAACAGACCGCGGCCTCGCCCCAGTCCTGCCTGGCAAGCTCGGCGGCCACCCCGATGCTGGTGATCTCGCGGGCGGTCGTCGCGTAACCCGGGTCTGCCTGTCTCACGAGAGCTATCCGGTCGTCCAGGTCCAGCCTGGTGACCAGGTACATCTCCCCCTGGTGCGGGTAGACGGCGCCCTCGTGGGCGAGGAAGTGCGCGGACGGCTCGTCGACCGTGCCGACCAGCCGGCCGGTGGCCAGCTCCACGATCCGCACCGGCTGGTCGTCGGTGCCGCGCAGGCCGGTCCGCCTGGTCATCCCGCGCCGCGTGCAGTACCAGCGCCCGCCGCGCGCCCGCAGCATCCCGTCCGTCCCGAGAGCCGCGGCCAGCGCTCCCGCACCCGGGGCAAAGCTGGCCAGGTCCCGGTCGTCAAGCGGCAGCTCGGCGGCCGCGGCGCACAGGTGCGGACCGAGCACATATGGGTTATCCGGGTCGAGCACCGTCGCCTCCACCGGGGCGCCGAGCAGCGCATCCGGGTGGTGCACCAGGTAGGTATCGAGCGGGTCGTCCCGGGCGACGAGCACCGCCACGGCCTCCCGGCCGGCCCGCCCGGCGCGCCCGGCCTGCTGCCACAGGGCTGCCCTGGTGCCCGGCCAGCCCGCCATGACGACAGCGTCAAGGCCGGTCACGTTCACGCCGAGCTCGAGGGCCGTGGTCGCGGCCAGCCCGACGACCTGCCCGCTCTGCAGGCCTTCTTCCAGGGCTCGGCGTTCCTCTGGCAGGTATCCGGACCGGTACGCGGCCACCCTCCCCGCCAGGTCGGCGGCGCCAGCGTCGGCCAGGTGACGTTGCGCGGCCAGCGCCACGGATTCCGCGCCGCGGCGCGACCGCACAAAGGCCAGCGCCGGCGCGCCGGCCACGACGAGGTCGGCCAGCAGCCGGGCGGCCTCGGC
>JASIGS010000184.1 GCA_030052355.1 Streptosporangiaceae bacterium
CAGTACTCAGGGCCGCAGCCGTTGGACGGCGTCGACGCCTCGGTGTTCTGGACGAACGCGTCCTGCTTGCCGCCGTCGTCCGCCCGCTGCTCGGGTACGTCGGAGTGGTTGTTGCTCTCAGTCAGGGCATCAGTCGACGGGATGCGCTCCGGGTTGTACTCGTTCGGGTTGTCCGTCAGCAGCGGTCCGATCGGGCCCGCCGGGGTGATCGCCGTGTACAGCCCGTTCACTCTCGGGGTGCCCGGCTTAGCGACGAATGGCGTGCCGTCCGTGTTTGCGGCGTATGGGTAGGTACCGAAGTAGTGGTCGAACGACTCGTTCTCGTCGAAGATCACCACGAGGTGCTTGATCGGCGTGGCCGTGGTGCCGTGGTCGTACAGAGCCTTCGAGGCGGTCGCCGGGATCTGGTAACCGGGGAACTCAGCCGCAAGCCTTGACGCAAGTGAAGAGGTAGAGTTCGCCGCGCTCGCGGCGGTGGCCCCGACAGCCGCCCCTCCTGCCAAGATCGCCACCGCGCCGACCGCGATGAAGGGTCGGAACCGCTTCGCCGGGCTCCAGAAATGTGGGCCTCCGCCCATGCCTACCCTCCTGAGTTCTGCGAAACCAACGTGGGTGACAGGCTCCGGAAATCGCCGGAGCACCGCCGCGCGGGCGCCCGTTCGCACCCCGCCGATCACCGTTTCATTGGCGGTTGACTACGTATCGCGGGGCACGTGACCAAACGGCAAACGACCAGTCAACACTGGACGAATCAATGGCTCACCAGATCGCCAGCAAGTGCGCCGGACCAATCGCTCACGCGAGCAGGGCACTGCCGAAGTAGTCGCTCGACTCTCTGACGCCGGGTAGCGCCAGGAAGTACCCGCCGCCGAAGGGGCTGATGTAGTCGGTCAGAGGCTCGTCGATCAGCCGGGTCTGCACGGTTTCGAACTGGCGCGTGATGTCCTGCTGATAGCAGGTGAAGATCAGGCCCACGTCGAGGTCGCCGACCTGATCGAGCCCCCGATCGTAGTTCCAGGCTCGCCGCAGGATCCGCTGGTTCGCGGTCTGCGGTGTGCGAGGGTTCGCGAGCCGCATGTGCGCGGTCAGCGGGATCACCTCACCCGTGGGATCGGCTGCGTAGTCCGGCGTCGCGTAGATGCCGTCGGCGTCGAGCGGGTAGCCGGAGTCACGGTACCGGCCGAACATTAGCTGCTGCTCGTAGACGTCCACCCGGTCCCAGAATTCGACGAACATCCTGATCAGCCGGACCACGAGGTAGCTGCCCCCGGCCGTCCAGGACGGCTCGGCTGCGGCGCCCGGCTGGATCCAGACGAGCTTGTCCATGTCGGCGACGCTCCGCACGTCCGGGTTCGAGATGCCGTCCATGAACCCGAGCTGGTTGCGCGGCACGGTGCCGGCCGGCCGGGCTGGGCTGGCGAACCCGTGAATGCGCCAGTTCGCCTGAATGCCGCCGCGGGTGTTCCGCGCGATATCGCGCAGCGCGTGCAGGACCACGTCCTCGTGGCCGGCGGTGAGCTGCAGTACCAGATCCCCCCCGCTCTGCGCAGGGTCGAGGTCGTCGTTGGGGAACGACTGCATCGGCGTCAGGTGCGCCGGCCGCCGGGACGCCAGGCCGTACCGGTCGTCGAACAGCGTCGACCCGACACCGAGTGTGACAGTGAGCCCGTCCGGAACTACCGTCGGCCCGAGGGTGCCGGAATCCGGCGACGGCCCGCCGATGCCGGCCGGTGGCGGCGTGCCGCCCGCGGTCAGGAAGCGGGCGCGGTCGGTGATCGTCTGGAAGAGCTCGGTCAGCTCGCGCCGGCTCTCCGCCGTGGCGTTGAACGAGATGACCGCGGTCGCCGCCTTCGGCGCTGGGAGAATCCCGGCCTGGTGCACGCCGTGGAATGGCACCGCGGGCAGCCGACCCTGCAGCTCCGCCAGATTCGCCACGGCTGCGGGATCAGCGTCGGCGCCGCGAAGTGCATACCCCCCCGCCGCGCCTGCGATACCGCCGGCGACCACGCCGCCCGCGACGCCACTCGCCAGGCCGCGGAGGAACGATCGCCGCCCCGGCCCGGCCGATGTGGCCGGGTCAGCGGGCACAGCGCCGGTGCCGCCGTCAGCGGGCATAGCGCCGTTGGCGCCGTCAGCGGGCATAGGGCCGGTGGCGCCGTCAGCGGGCATAGGGCCGTTGGCGCCGTCAGCGGGCACGGCGCCGGTGGCGCCGTCAGCGGGCACAGCGCCGTTGGCGCCCTCAGCGGGCTCTGCAGGTTCAGAACGCACTGGCGGTATTCCTCGGCTCGGCGATCGACGCGATGGGGGCGAGTTCCTGGAGCACCTGGCCGCACGCCGCGTCTATGGCCTGATGGGCTGCGGTCGGCAGCGCGGAGACCGGGACCCAGGACCCGTTCGGCAGCTGCTCTTTTTCGATCAGCGACTGCAGCAGGTTCAGCCCCGCGTAGACCTGGGGGAGCTGCGGGTAGCGCTGCACAAGCAGCGGGTGCAGCAGCGACAGCAAATACCGCGTGCCCTGGATGTTGGCGAGCGTGGTGGCAAGCGTGGTGCCGCTGCCATAGTCGTCGTGGCCGGTGAGCTGGTATTCCAGCGCGTTTTCCAGGATC
This sequence comes from Streptosporangiaceae bacterium, assembly GCA_030052355.1. The sequence continues at coordinate 2,607 of JASIGS010000184.1, forward strand.
TCGTGGGTGCGCAGGCCAATGTCGACCAGCGGGATCTGCTGCGACGGCCACCAGGCGAGCAGCTCGTGGACGTCGGTGTTGAGCGTGTCGGCGACGGGTGTCAGCTCGCTGGCCGGCTGCCCGTTCCACAGACCGTACTCAAGCCGGTAGAAGCCGGTCCAGTTCGGGCTGTCGGTTCCGACCGGATCTGCCCGGCCGTCGATCTCGTCGTCGTAGGCCCCGAACGCGTCGTACGCCGCTCCCAGCGTCTCGTACTGCAGGTGGGCGGTCAGCCACTCGCTCTTCGCCGCCGCGAGGTTGCCACCGGCCACGTCGGCGGCCAGCGTCGCTGTCTGGCTGGCGAGCACCTGCAGGCCGGCCTCGGTGTAGCGCGCATATGCCTTGGCGAGCGGGTAGAGATCGTTGTAGGTGATGGGCAGGATGGCCGGCGTGCCGGTGCGATGCCCGCCCACGGTGACCGTCGGCCCGACGACCGGGTCGAAGTCCTCTACCTCGCACAGGAACGCGTACTTGCCCGACCCCACGTCGAGGCGCATGGGCGCGGTGGTGCCCGGCCCGATGTTCTGCAGTTCGTCGTAGACCGCGCCGTCGGCCGGGTTGGTCAGATCGATCTCGGCGCCGTAATCCGCGTTGTTGGTGATCTCGAAGGTGTGCCAGCCGGGACTCGCCAGCTGCCACGTGCCGCCACACGAGGCGTCGTTGAAGGAGATGGCAGTCGACGAAGAAAGATTCGCTGCTGGCGAGCCGCCGCAGGCGGTAACGGCCGCCACGAGCGCCGCGCTGGCAGCAGCGGCGAATAGGCGTCCGGTTCGTATGGTGTTCCTAGGGGAGTTCCGGCTCCGGGACAACGGCCAGAAGCCAGGATAGGCATGACGTAACGGACGGCTTAAGTTCTGCGGGACGCTCTGGACGAAACGTTCACCCGCGCATAACTCGGTGTCTACCGAATGGACGACTTGGCCCCCGCGGCGCCGCCCGCGAGCATCGCGGCATGCCGGGAATCTTGATCAGCAACGGGCCTCCGGCGCTCCGCCTCGCCGGTGTGCAGCCAGCTCGCCGCGGGCCTCGAGCACAGGGTGCTGGCGTGTCGAGGCGGCCCGCTGTCCGGGCCCGGCGATAGGCTCGAGGAACCCACACGATGTGCCCCAGCGGCTGGCCAGCTGTGCTGGCTGGCCTGGTTAGTGTGGCTCGTGCGCCGCCCTAGCCGGGCTGCGCAGGGCCAGCACGATTCGCCAGGACGCCGGGTCAGGCTCGTGGCAGCATGCCTGAAGGAGGCGGTGCTTCAT
>JASIGS010000185.1 GCA_030052355.1 Streptosporangiaceae bacterium
GGACGCGGACCGGATAGCCGGCGCAGTGATGAAGCCCGTGCCGACGTTCTCGGTGACGGTGAGCGTGTAGCTGACGCCGCGGCCGGTCCGGACGCCGCGGGCGCGGACAGCGCACTGGAAGTACTTCGATGACGACTGCCAGCTGCACCGGACGGTGACCGCCGAGGTGCCGGGACCGCGGAGCGTCACCCGCACCATCCCGGCCTTGGCGAGCGCCGCCGCGATCGCGCTGCCGATCGGCGTGCCTCTCGCGGTCGTGAACCGGAACCGCACCGTCACCGGAGCGGACGCCGGGACGCTCGCGCCAGCGTGCGGCTCGGCGAAGCCGCCGAATCCGTACACAACGGTGTAGCTGGCGCTCACCGGCGCCGTCTGCTTGTTCCCGGCCAGGTCGACGGCACCGCTGCAGGTGGCGGTGAACCGGCCGACCCCGTTGCGGCCAGAGGTGGTCACCTTCACCGACGCTGGCGTGGTAACGGTTCCCTCGTCGGTTGTCTTGCAGCCCGGGGTCGGGACGGCACCGAGCACGTACCGCGCGCCGGCCCGCACGCCGGTCACGGTGACAGTTGGCGGCGTCGTGTCGAGCGGGCTCAGGCAGCCGTCGATGTAGAGGTTCGAGCTGTCGCCGTTCGGGCAGGTCGCGGCGGACCAGGTGGCCCCTGTCACGTCGGCGCCGGTCAGAGTGGCCTCGTAAAGGTAGGTGCCGTCGAAGCTCGCGTCGGCCAGGTCAGCGCCGGTCAGATTCGCGTACTGCAGGTCCACCGAGAGCAGGTCGGCTCCTTCCAGGTCCGCACCGCTCAGCGCGGCACCGAGCGCCGAGGCGTAGGGACCGAGCAGGTAGCCGTCGGCGTAGCTCCAGTCGGCTGGCAGCGAGGCCGGCGTGCCGATGCCGGCCGAGTAGTTCTGCACCGAGGCGAGGTCGGCGCCGGCCAGGATCGCTCCGGTGAACGTGACGCCGTGCAACTGCGCGAAGCCGAGGTTGGCGTCCTGCAGGTCCGCGTCGGTCAGGTTCGATGGCGTCGCGCCGCTGAGATCCGCGCCGGTGAGGTTGGCGTCGGTCAGGTTGCCGAGGGTGGCCTGGGCCAGATCGGCGCCAGCGAAGTCGGCGCCGGTGAGGTTCGCGTCCGCGAAGTCGGTCTGGGCAAGGTTGTCACCGGCGAGGTCGACCCCGGCCAGGTCGGCGCCGGAGTCGTTGGCGTCGGGGCCGACGAAGTAACCGTCGAGCAACAGCCAGCCCGACGGCATCTCTGCCGGGGTGCCGGTCACGTCGCCGGCGGTGACCTGCGCGAACCCGTCACCGGAGAAGTTCGCGCCGGCCACGCTCGCACCGGTCATCTGCGCCTCGCCGAGTATCGCGTCCGAGGCGTTCGCGCCGTCCAGGTTGGCGTCGTCAAGGCCGGTCTCGCCCAGGTCGGCGGCCGCGAGGTCGGCACCGGACAAGTTCGCTCCGGTGAGGTTCGCGTCGACCAACGACGTATTGGCGAGGTCCGCGTCGGCGAGGTCGACTCCGGGCAGCTGCGCGATGTACAGGTCGGCGCCGGGCCCGATCAGGTAACCGTCGTCGAACAGCCAGTTGGCCGGCAGCACCGGTGTGCCGGTTATGTCGCCGGAGGTGACCCCGGACAGCGTCGCCCCCGTCAGGATCGTCCCGCCGAGGTTGGTCCCGCCGAGCAATGCGAACTGCAGGTCGTCACCGGTCAGGTCGAGTCCGCTGAGATCATCTCCGTTCAGGTTGGCGTAAGGCCCGATGAGGAAGCCGCCGGTGAGCGCCCAGTCCGCGGACGGCAGGGATGCGGGTGTCCCGGTCACACCGCCCGACACCACGTACTGCAGGTTCGCGCTCGTCAGGTCCGCGCCGGCCAGGTTGGCATCGGTCAGCACGTCGTAGGTCAGGTCACCGCCGGACAGGTCCACGCCCGACAGGTCTGCCCCGGTGAGGTCTACGCGCGCGATGTCCGCGCCGGGGCCAGCGAGGCAGCCGGCTACTACCTGCCAGCCGGCGGGCAACGACGCTGGTGTTCCGGTGATCTTCCCGTTCGAGATGACGCCGGTGAGTGTGGTTCCTGACAGCACGGTGCCCGCCAGATCAGCGCTGCCGAGATTGGCGTCGGTCAGGTCGGCGCCGGTCAGGTCGGCACCCGACAGGTTTGCCCCCGGCATGTACACGGCCTGCATGGACGCGCCCTGCAGGTCGGCGTCGGCCAGATCGGCGCTCGCCATGCTGGCATCGCTGAGATCGCAGCCGGCCCAGTCGACTCCGGCCGACGGCGCCGGCGACACCAAGCCGTCGGAACTCACCGTGGGACAGCTAACCGCCGCAGTCTGCGCGGCATCCGCGGCGGGCAGCGCTGGCATGGATACCGCTGCCACGGAGAGCGCGGCCGCAGCCACAAGGCGCAGGCGCGCAACCCGGCGCGGAACTCCGAAGTCAATGATCCCATCACGCGACACGGTGATCACCCCCGACGAACCGCCACGGTCCCCGTAAGCGAGCTACCGGTAATCATGGACCAATGCGTGTCATCTGACCATATCTAGCCACCTGTGTAATTTCGGTCAGCGGGTTGCGCTCGGCAGTGCAGCCATCACGGTGTACTGACAGCACGGAGCGGACGAGGCGCGGACCTCACTAGTGGCCGGCTGGTAGGCCCACAAGTGCCAGCCCGGTCCTTCGAAGAGCAGCCAGCCGCCGCGCACGGACCAGGCGACCTTCGACAAGACGAACCCCGCAGATCCGGGCACCACACGTGGCTGCCGGTGCGCTCCGGCGAGGGGGATCGCGTAGAGCCTGCCCTCATTGTCGTAGCGCGACGGGACAGCCGCCTCGGCAGCGATCATCGTGCCGTCTGGCGAGATCGGATCGACGACGTCGAACTGCCAGGGCACCCAGCCCAGCGTCCCGCGCGGCGCGGGAAACGACGAGAGGTGCCCGGTCACCACGTTCAGCACCCGGAGCGTGCGGCATCCGTCGTACGCCCCGTTCGCCTCGTACGGCGCGTAGGGCTTGATGCCGACGTCCGTGCAGCCGGTGCCGTAGGCAACCAGCCGCGAAGTCACGCCGAAGCCGTCATAACTGTTCGACCCGGGCAGCGTGACCGGCGCCGAGCCCGGACGCCATAGCTCGGTTTGCCCGGCTGCGCTGGACAGCAACAGGCCTGCGTCCGTGCCGGCGATCGGCTGGCTGCCCGCAGGCGGCTTGACGGGCGGGCCAAGCTTGCCGCCACCGGCAGCCGCCAGCCGGAAGCCGCTGGTGGTATCCAGCCACACGTAGCCCGACTGGGCGGCCGGGAAGAAGAACGAACCGCCGAGCACACGCACGGGGCCGGCCAGGCTCGCCCGGATGGCGTCGACCCCGTTCCCGACGTAGACCAGCCAGTCTCCGGTGCGCACCACCAGTGGCTGGTAATCGCCAAAGCTGATGTCCGGTGTGGAGGTCTGGCGTAGCTGACCGGTCGCCAGGTCGTCCGCCATGGGACCGAGGCCGCTGTCCCCGACCGCCACCGTGGTCCCGGGCCAGAGCAGCACCGTGGTGCCGACGTTGCGCGGGATCGGGCCCGGTCCGGCGGGCCGGGGGACTTTCTTCGGCGCCGGTTTGCGTGGAGCAGCAGCGGCGTGATGGTGCGGACTGCCAGGGACGGCCAGCGCCGCCAGCGTGCCGGCCACGGTGGCCAGCACGGTGATCGCGACGCCCACGCAAAGGCGGCGTCGGCGCTGCCGTCGCCTGGCCTCGCGGATCAGCGCATCCTCGTCCGCGGGCGACCTGGCTGGCGGCCGGTGGATCGGCAGGAGGCTCATCGGCTGGGCTCCGTGCTCAACAGTGCTGGCTCAATAATGCTAGTGACGCTAGCATCATGGCACCGCGCGGCTACCGGTGCAAGCGACCCAGAGTGGCGGCTAGTGAAGCGGCCGAGCGCCGCTAGTAGACGGTCGCGCCGTGCCGCGCGTGATGCTGCGAGATCGCGTGCTCGGCGAGCGTGACCAGAACATCGCGGCACGACTCGCGGCTGCGTGCGTCGCACGCCACGACGGGCACGCTGCTATCCAGGTTCAGCGCGGCCGTGATCGAGTCCAGCGTATGGCGCTGCGCTCCGTTGAAGCAGTTCACGGCCACGATGAAGGGAATGCCTGCGGCCTCGAAGTAGTCGACGGACGGGAAGCAGTCGGCGAGCCGGCGCTCGTCGGCCATGACAACGGCGCCGAGGGCGCCGACGGAAAGGTCATCCCACATGAACCAGAATCGCTTCTGTCCCGGCGTGCCGAAGAGATAGACGACGAGGTCCTTGCGGATCGTGATCCGGCCGAAGTCCATCGCGACCGTCGTCGTCGACTTCTGCTCCACTCCGTAGAGCGAGTCCACCAGCTCGCTGCGGTCGCTCAGTGTCTCCTCGGTCTGCAGCGGCTTGATCTCGCTGACGGAGCCGACCAGGGTGGTCTTCCCCGCGCCGAAGCCGCCAGCGATCAGGATCTTGATCGTTGTCAGCGAGTCGGCCGACGCGGGATCGTCGTCATAGGCGTCGTAGGCCATCGGCCACCTCCTTGAGGATCTTCAGATCGTTGAACCCGGCCGGCTGATGCCGGTGAATCGCGACAAGGCCGCGCTCGCGCAGGTCAGAGACCAGGATCCGGATGACGCCAACCGGCAGGTCCAGGTCAGCCGCGAGGTCGACGAGCGGGGCAGGTATCTGGCAGCGCTGCAGCAGCTCGCTCTGCTCGGGACTGAGCTGCGGCAGGTCATGCGGCGAGCGCCGAACCGCGCGGACCATGTCCAGCAGGTCGAACCGCTGGCCGGACGGCCGGGTGAGGCCTCCGGTCAGCGCGTAGGGCCGGACGACAGGACCGGCGTCCTGGTCCAGCCATTCGCTGTCGAGCGGCTCCACCGGCCTCACACCACCTCGGCGCGAGCCGGCGCCGACCGCCGGCCGACGGCCAGGTGCTCGCCGACGCGCGTGACCAGCAGGGCCATCTCGTAGGCGACCAGGCCCACATCAGCTCCGAGAGCGGCAAGCACCGCAAGGCAGCTTCCCTCACCGGCGGCCATCACGAACAGGAACGCCGACTCCATCTCGACGATGGTCTGCCGCACCGCGCCGGCCTCGAAGTGCTGGCTCGTGCCCCTGGCCAGGCTCTGGAAGCCGGCCGCGGCCGCGCACAGGTACTCCGAGTCCTCGCGGGTCATCCCGGTGGACGC
>JASIGS010000186.1 GCA_030052355.1 Streptosporangiaceae bacterium
GTGCTCGCCAAGGTGCTCGGCCGGACCGGGTTCGATCTGGTGATCCTGGGCTCGGAGTCCACCGACGCGAGGATGGGCACGCTCGCGGCCATGCTCGCCGAACGGCTGAGCGTGCCGCAGATGTCGTTCGCCAGTGAGGTCCAGGTCGACGGCTCCGCGATCACCATCCACCGTCAGGCTGACTACGGTTACGACACGGTTGAGGCCAGCCTGCCCGCCGTGGTGAGCGTCGTCGAGAAGATCAACGAACCGCGGTACCCGTCGTTCAAGGGCATCATGGCGGCCAAGAAGAAGCCGGTCGAGACGCTCAGCCTGGCCGATCTCGGATTGGACCCGAGCGAGGCGGGACTTGCAGGCAGCGGGACCGAGGTGGTCAGCTTCGCGGGCCGCCCGCCGCGGGCCGCGGGCACGATCGTGACCGACGAGGGAGACGGCGGCGTCAAGGCCGCAGAATTCCTCGCCGCGCGCAAGTTCATCTGACCTCCGACTACAGAGCGAACGCGGAAGGCTGACGCAGACATGGCTGAGATCCTGGTTCTGGCTGAGCACGACGGCGGGACCGTCAAGAAGGTCACCATCGAGCTGCTGACCCTGGCGCGCGCGCACGGCGAGCCGTCGGTGGTGTGGACGGGAGCCGGCGCGGACGCCGGCCGGGCGCGGCTGGCGGAGTACGGCGCGGCGAAGGTGTACGTCGCCGACGGCCCCGACTACGCCGACTACCTGGTGGCGCCCACGGCAGAGTTGCTGGCACAGCTCGTGGCCGACCGCGCGCCGGCCGCCGTGCTGGTAGCTGCCACGTCGGAGGGCCGGGAGATCGCCGCCAGGCTGGCGGTCAAGACCGGCTCCGGTGTGCTGACCGATGTCATCGGACTGTCCGACGGGCTGGTCGGCGAGCAGTCGGTCTTCGGCGGTGCGATCACCGTCCAGTCCCGGGTCCGCATCGGAACGCCGATCTTCGCGGTCAGGCCGAACGCCGTGACGCCCGTGGCAGCCGAGGGCCCGGCGCAGATCGAGCCGGTGAACGTGCCGGTCAGCGACGCGGCAAAGGTAGCGCGGGTTACCGGGCGCGTCGTGGCCGAGCGCGGCGCGCGACCGGAGCTGACCGAGGCCTCGATCGTGGTCTCGGGTGGCCGCGGTCTTGGCTCGGGGGAGCACTTCAAGCTCATCGAGGAGCTGGCCGACTCGCTTGGCGCGGCGGTGGGCGCGTCGCGCGCCGCGACAGACGCTGGCTGGTACCCGCACCAATTCCAGGTAGGCCAGACCGGCAAGACCGTCTCCCCGCAGCTCTATGTGGCGGTCGGCATCTCCGGTGCCATCCAGCACCGAGCGGGCATGCAGACCTCGAAGACGATCATGGTCGTCAACAAGGATCCCGAGGCGCCGATCTTCGAGCTCGCCGACTTCGGCGTGGTGGGCGACCTGTTCAAGGTGGTCCCGCAGCTTGTCGAGGAGATAGCCAAGCGGTCCGCGGGCTGAGGCCTGCGCCGTCCGGCCGCGCTGGCGGCCCGTGCCAGGCGCACTCGGTAACCCGCAGCCCGGCTAGGCTTGACACAACATGACAAACCTCGAGTCAGCCGAGCCTGACCGCGCACAGGCGGGGGATGCCCGCCCCGTGCCGGTATCGCCCGTTTACCTGGACCACGCGGCGACGACCCCCATGCTGGCTGCCGCGCTCGCAGCCATGACCGAGGAACTCGGGCAGCTAGGGAACGCGTCGTCGCTGCACAATGCCGGCCGCCGGGCCCGCCGCGTGGTCGAGGAATCCAGGGAGATCATCGCGGCGGCGTACGGCGCCAGGCCGAGCGAGGTCGTCTTCACCGGCGGCGGTACGGAGGCCGACAACCTCGCCGTCAAGGGCCTGTTCTGGGCGAGGCAAGCGGCCGACCCGGCAAGGCGCCGGGTGCTGGCATCGGCGACCGAGCACCACGCCGTGCTCGACAGCGTGCACTGGCTCGCCGAGCACGAGGGCGCCGAGGCCGACTGGCTCGCGGTACAGCCAGATGGCAGGGTCACGCCGGGCACCCTGGCCGAGGCGATCGGCCGCGACCCGGACGGCGTTGCCGTTGTCAGCGTCATGTGGGCCAATAACGAGGTCGGCAGCGTGCAGCCCATCTGCGAGCTGGCCGAGGTGGCCGCGGAGTACGGGATCCCGTTCCACAGCGACGCCGTCCAGGCCGCCGGGCAGCTGCCGGTCACGCTCGCTGGCAGCGGCGCGACGGCGCTGACGATCACGGCGCACAAGATCGGCGGCCCGGTCGGTGTGGGCGCGCTGCTGCTGGCCAGGGGCGAGCAGCCGGTTCCGGTGCTGCATGGCGGGGGCCAGGAACGCGACGTCCGGTCGGGCACGCTGGACGTGCCCGCCATCCGGGCGTTCGCGGTCGCCGTCCAGGCCGCCAGGGAACGCAGTGTCGAGGAGGCCAAGCGGCTCGCGGCGCTGCGCGACGACCTGATCGCGCAGGTGACCGCCGCCGTGCCGGACGCGGTGCTGAACGGGACTCCGCCTGGTCCCGACCGGCTGCCGGGCAACGCGCATTTCTCCTTCCCTGGCTGCGAGGGCGACGCGCTGCTCATGCTGCTGGACGCGCGGGGCATCGCCTGCTCGACCGGGTCCGCCTGTACGGCCGGCGTGGCCCAGCCGAGCCACGTACTGCTCGCGATGGGGGCCGATGACGCACGGGCCCGCGGCTCGCTGCGATTCTCGCTGGGCCACACCTCGCAGCAGTCCGACGTCGACGCGCTCGGCTCGGTGATCGGCGAGGTAGTGGAGCGAGCCCGCCGCGCCGCGCGATAGCCGTGACCTCAGCGTCGCGGCCA
>JASIGS010000187.1 GCA_030052355.1 Streptosporangiaceae bacterium
CGTGACCGGGGCGAATGGCCTGGCTGGCAAGGCGGTGGTCAGGGAGCTGCGAGAGCACGGGTACGACGTGGCAGCGACCGACATCGCCACCACGTTCGGCGAGGACGACACGCTGCGCGCGGACCTGACAGATTACGGCCAGGCCGTGGAGGCACTGGCCGGCGCGTCCGCCGTCGTGCATCTTGCCAACATCCCCGCACCGGGGCTGACGACCGCGGCGGTCACGTTCAACGCGAACATGACGATGAACTTCAACGTGTTCCAGGCCGCTGTGGCACTGGGCGTGTCCCGGGTGGTGTGGGCGTCGAGCGAGACCACGCTCGGCCTGCCGTTCGATGTGCCGCCGCGGTACGCGCCGGTGGACGAGGAGCACTACCCGTTTCCCACCACGACGTACGCGCTGTCGAAGGTGGCCACCGAGACGGTCGCCGGCCAGCTCGCGCAGTGGTCAGGCATCCCGTTCGTGGCGCTGCGCTTTTCCAACATCATGTCCCCCGGGTGGTATGAGGAGTTCCCGGAGTTCTGGGATGACCCGCATAAGCGGAAGTGGAACCTGTGGGGATACGTCGACGAGCGAGACGTTGCGCTGTCCTGCCGGCTGGCCCTCGAGGCGGATGCAGCCGCCGTCGCCGGCAGCCCGTCGTTCATCGTCGCGGCGGCGGACACGGTGATGAACAAGCCGTCCGCGGACCTGTTGGCGGCGGTCTTTCCTGGCGTCCGGCTGACCAGCCCGGTCGCGGAGTTCGGCACGCTGCTGTCCATCGACCGCGCCCGCAAGGTACTCGGCTACGAACCGCGCCACACCTGGCGTGACCACGTGGATCAGCCGGGCTGACCTTCCGGCCGCTGGGTAGCGCACGTTCCCTGGCTCAGTCCTCGCCGGTCGCGAGGTAGCTGGCTGCGCGCCTGGCCCGCTCCCGCACCTGGCTCACGTCATCGCCCAGCGCCGTGACGTGGCCGACCTTGCGGCCAGGCCGGACCGGCTTGCCGTACAGATGGACCTTGACGGCGGGGTCGGCCGCGAGTACGTGCGGGAGCCTCGAGAACAGGTCCGGATCGTCGCCGCCGAGCACGTTCGCCATGACGACGTGCGCGCCGATCAGCGCGGGCGAGCCGAGCGGCAGGTCGAGGACGGCGCGCAGGTGCTGCTCGAACTGCGACGTCACCGCCCCCTCGATCGTCCAGTGCCCGCTGTTATGCGGCCGCATGGCCAGCTCGTTCACCAGCAGCCGGCCGCGGGTCTCGAACAGCTCAACGGCGAGCAGCCCGGTCACCCCGAGCCCGGCGGCTATCTCCAGCGCCAGTCGCTGCGCGTCGGCGGCCAGATCCGGGTCGAGGTCTGGCGCAGGAGCGAGAACCTCGCGGCAGACCCCGTCCTCCTGCACCGTCTGCACGACCGGATACGCCGCGGCCTGGCCGCTCGGCGAGCGCGCGACCAGCGCGGCGAGCTCGCGGTCGAACGGCACGTATTCCTCGATGATCAGCTCGAGGCCGTGGCTGAAGACCTCGTCCGCCTCGGCCTGGCTTCGGCAGATCCAGACCCCTCGCCCGTCGTAGCCGCCGGACACCGCCTTCAGCACCACCGGCCAGCCCGTGCGCTCGGCGAAGTAGCCGACGTCGGCCGCGGTCATCAGCACGCCGAACCTCGGGCAGCGGATGCCGAGGTCGGTCAGCCGGTCGCGCATGGCCAGCTTGTCCTGCGCGAACCGCAGTGCCTCTGGCCCGGGCCTGACCGCGTGGCCGGCCTGGACGAGGTCATCGAGCAACGGCCCGGGCACGTGCTCGTGGTCGAAGGTGATGACGTCGCAGGAGCCGGCGAACGCCTTCAGGTCGCCGGCCGACCGGTAGTCGCCGACGACCGTGCCCGCGCAGACCTGCGCGGCGCTCTCGTCAGCGGCAGCCGCGAGGACGCGGAAGTCGATGCCCAGGCCGATGGCGGCGGGGACGGTCATCCTCGCCAGCTGGCCGGCGCCGACCATGCCGACCACGGCCTTGCGGTCGGCGGGTGCGGCGACCGGGGTGCGAGCCTGACGCGGATCCATCACCGCCGTAGCCTACGGGCAGCAGCGCAGTGCCGCCCGGCGCCCGGTCAGGCCGGCCCGACGACGGCGGGCTCTTCCTCCGCGTCGGCGGTCGCGTGCTGCAAGAACAGGGCGAAGACGGCGGGCCGCGGCCGGACCAGGACAACCTGGCCGCCGTCGGCGGCGGCGATCGTGCGAGCCAGGGCCAGGCCGAGCCCGGTGCCGTTCGGCGAACCGCTCACGCTCCGCTCGAAGATCCTGGGCGCCAGCTCCACTGGCACCCCGCTGCCCTCGTCCCGTACCTCGATCACGACCGACCTGCGGGTCCGTGACGTCCGGATCGTCACCGTGCCCCCGCCGTGCACCAGCGCGTTGTCGAGCAGGGTCGCGATCACCTGAGCGGCCCCGCCCGGGGTCGCGAACGCCAGCAGGCCCTTCTCGCCCGTCACCGTCAGCCGCCTGCCGACCCGGCGGAACGCTGGTTCCCACTCCACCACCTGCTGGCCGACGATGTCGTCGACGCTCGACAAGCCCGGGGACCCGGTGCCTGAGTGGCGCGCCCGGCCGAGAAGCTGGCCGACCACGTCGGCGAGCCGCTCCGTCTGGGAGAGTGCCGCCGCGCCCTCCTCGCGGACTACGTCGGGGTAGTTCGCCGACGCGATCATCTCCTCCAGCCGCATGGATAGCGCGGTGAGCGGCGTCCTGAGCTGGTGCGAGGCGTCGATGGCGAAGTCGCGTTCCGCGGACAGCAGGTCGTTGATCCGCTGCGCCGAGCCGTCCAGGCCCTCGGCGACACGGTCGAGCTCCTGGATCCCGTACCTGCGGCCCAGCGGGCTTGAGTCACCGGAACCGAGCCTGTCGGCCGCCGCGGCCAGCTCTTCGAGCGGGCGGACGATGCGCCGGACGTAGCCGAGGCCGAGGATCACGGCGAGCCCGACCGCGACCAGGCCGACCCCGCCGATGAGCAGCAAGTCCTTGACGTCGCTGACAAAGCCCGACTCGGTGTCATACACGGTCGCGGTGACGCCGCCCACCGTCACTGTCGCGGACTGAACGCCCTTCGGCGGACTCTTGCCAACGGTGATGGAACCGTAGTCCTGGGCATGGATCACGGCGGGACGGTCCTGCGTGTAGTCCTCAAGGGCCGAGTTGCTTATCGGGAACCTGCCGCCCCGTTGGTACACGTAGTTCGCCGCGTCGTGGGCATCCTTTCGCAGCAACTGCGCGGTGTCGTCGATGCGCACGGTGCGGAGCACGAACGCCAGCGGGATGCCGAGGGTGAGCACCGCCACCACGGCCACGGCGATCATGGAGATCAGTAGCCGTCGTTGCATTACCTTGCTCCCGGGTCCTTATCGTGCGCCCAGGACACCTCCTAGTCGCCCTAGTCGCCGCGCTCGAACCTGAACCCAACCCCGCGCACCGTCGTGATGAACTGCGGGCTGTGCGCGTCGTCTCCCAGCTTGCGCCGCAGCCAGGAAACGTGCATGTCCAGGGTCTTGGTTGAGCCCCACCACTTACTGTCCCAGACCTGCCGCATGATCTGCTCCCTGGTGACGACCTTCCCGGCCTCCGCCACCATGAGCGCGAGCAGGTCGAACTCCTTGGACGTCAGTTCGATCTCCGTCTCGCCCACCCAGGCGCGCCGGGCGTCGGTGTCCACCCGCACCCCCTGCACCACCCTGGTCTCCGACGTACCGCGCCGGAGCAGCGCCCGGACCCGGGCGAGCAACTCGGCGAGGCGGAACGGCTTGGTGACGTAGTCGTCAGCGCCCGCGTCCAGGCCGATGACCGTGTCCACCTCGTCGGCCCTGGCCGTCAGGATCAGCACGGGCACTGACTGTCCGGTCGACCTGATACGCCGGCACACCTCCAGCCCGTCGAGCTTGGGCAGCCCGATGTCGAGCACGATGAGATCGACACCGCC
>JASIGS010000188.1 GCA_030052355.1 Streptosporangiaceae bacterium
AGGCCGGCCGCGTGGCAGGCCTTGGCTACCTTCGCGGCCGCCGCCGCGTCGGGCTCGATGGTGCCGGGCTTGACCAGCTCGATGGCGATCATGGCGCCGCGGCCACGGACGTCGCCGATCACAGCGTGCTTGTCGGCCATCTGCCTAAGGCGCGGCAGCATGACTGCCTCGATGGCGCGAGCCGCGGCTGGCAGGTCCTCCTTGGTCATCGTCTCGATCGCGCCGAGTGCGGCCGCGCAGGCAACCGGGTTTCCACCGAACGTGCCGCCCAGGCCGCCGGGGTGAACCGCCTCCATGATCTCCGCCCGGCCGGTGACGCCGGCCAGCGGGAAGCCGCCGGCGATGCCCTTGGCCGTGGTGATCAGGTCGGGCACCACGTCCTCGTGCTCGCACGCGAACCAGTCGCCGGTCCGGCAGAAGCCGGACTGGATCTCGTCGGCGACGAACACGATGCCGTTGGCCCGGCAGAAGCTGGCCAGGCCCGGCAGGAACCCGTCGGGCGGCACGATGAAGCCGCCCTCACCCTGTATCGGCTCGATGACCACCGCGGCGACGTTCTCTTCGCCGACGTGTGCGTGGATCAGGCCGGTGATGACATCGAGTGCCTGGGCGGCGCAGGCCGCGGGCCCGCCTGGCCACCGGAACGGGTAGGCCATCGGCACCCGGTAGACCTCCCCGGCGAACGGCCCGAACCCGTCCTTGTACGGCATGTTCTTGGCGGTCATTGCCATCGTCAGGTTGGTACGGCCGTGGTAGGCATGGTCGAAGACCACGATCGCGTTCCTGCGGGTCGCACGGCGCGCGATCTTGACAGCGTTCTCGACGGCCTCGGCGCCTGAGTTAAACAGTGCCGAGCGCTTGTCGTAGTCGCCCGGCGTGAGCTTGTTGAGCTGCTCGCAGACCTCGACGTAGCCCTCGTACGGCGCGACCATGAAGCAGGTGTGGGTGAACTGGGTCACCTGCTCGATCACCCGGCTGACGACGAGGTCCGCGCTGTTGCCGACGGAGGTGACGGCGATGCCCGAGCCGAAGTCGATCAGTGAGTTGCCGTCGACGTCGACGACGACGCCACCGCCGGCGGCGGTCACGAAGACCGGCAGGACATGGCTCAGCCCGCGGGCCACGCTGCGCTGACGGCGCTCGAGCAGCTCACGTGACTGCGGTCCGGGAATCTCTGTTACCAAGTTGCGCTGCTGCGGCAGCGACGTCCCGCCCTGGGCGGCTGGATTCGGGCTCATAACCGCAGACAATATCCTCCGGCGGGGGAGGGTGCCGTAGACCCGGTGCGGCGTGCGGAAATGGCCGGACAGTGGCAATCTGTTCGGTATGCGAACCCAGGTGGCGATCGTGGGCGCAGGACCGGCGGGCCTGCTGCTTTCTCATCTCCTCAGCCTCCGCGGCGTCGAGTCGGTCGTCCTCGAGGCGCGCAGCCGCGATTACGTCGAGCACCGGGTCAGGGCCGGGGTGCTCGAGCACGGCACCGTGCGCACGCTGACCGAGGCAGGAGTGGGGGAGCGGCTCGCGCGCGAGGGCATGGTGCACAACGGCATCGAGCTGCGGTTTGGCGGCGAAGGACACCGGATTGCGTTCGAGAAGCTGGTGCCGGGTCGCGCGATCACCGTCTACGGCCAGCAGGAGGTCGTGAAGGACCTGATCGCGGCGCGCGTCGCGGCCGGTAGCGAACCGCTCTTCGAGGTCTCGGACGTCGTGGTCAGCGGGTTTGGTCCGTCAGACGGCGGTCGGGATGCAGGGCCCCAGGTCGAATTCAGCCATGGCGGCAGGAGGCACGCGCTGAGCTGCGACTACATCGCCGGCTGCGACGGGTTTCACGGCGTGTGCCGGGACGCGATACCGGCCAGCGCCCTGACGCTGTACGACCGCGAGTACCCGTTCGGCTGGGTGGGCGTGCTGGCGGAGGTGCCGCCGTCCTCGGACGAGCTCATCTATGCCAGCAACGACCGCGGTTTCGCGCTGCACAGCATGCGCAGCCCGCACATCAGCAGGTTCTACCTGCAGGTGGCCGCGGACGAGGACATCGCCGCCTGGCCGGACGAGCGCATCTGGGCCGAGCTGAGGGCCAGGCTCGAGACGGTGCCCGATTTCAAGCTGGCGACCGGGCCAGTGCTGGAGAAGGGCGTCACCGCAATGCGCAGCTTCGTCACCGAGCCCATGCAGTTCGGCAAGCTGTTCCTGGCCGGCGACGCAGCGCACATCGTGCCGCCGACCGGCGCAAAGGGCCTGAACCTGGCGGCCTTCGACGTGACCGTGCTGACCGAGGCGCTGGCGGCGTGGTACTCGGGGGAAGGCAGTGCCCTGCTCGACCACTACACCGCCACCTGCCTCCGCCGGGTCTGGCGGGTGCAGCACTTTTCCTGGTGGATGACGACGCTGCTGCACACCTTCGCCGATTACGACGCCTACGACCGGCGCCTGCAGAGGTCCTATCTGGACTACGTGTGCAGCTCGGAAGCGGCAGCAACCACGCTGGCCGAGAACTACGTGGGCTTGTAGCCAGACGGCGTGGCCGCGCGCACGGTGCCGGCCGTGACGGGCGGTGCTGACGTTACCTTTGCGAGGTGACGCCGAGCCGCCAGCCGAGGACGCCGTCCGAGCGGACCTCGGGGGAGCCGAAGACCTTGATCAAGTACCTCTGGAGCGCCGGGTTGCCCGCCGGCATGACCACGGCCGCGGGCCGCCAGGCGTCGATCGCCGACATGATCGTGCGTTCCTTTGGACCGCTGGGAAGCCGTCCGGTTGATACGAGCCTGAGCATCCAGGACGTTGTCAGCTGATTCCTCGTCGCCGTCATGCGGCTGCCGCACTCGGTCGCGTGCCCGTTCGGGGCGCGGGTGATGCAGTAGCCGCCGACGATGGTGTACGGCGCGCCAGTCAGCGCCTGCCACTGCATGATCAGCGGGCCGTTGACGGGCAGCGCGAGCACCGGTGCGCCGGCCGGCAGGTGCAGTCCGTCCAGCACGGTGCGCCAGCCGGGCGGCGGCTGCGAGACCGTCGCGGTTGGCACGGCATTCGGGACGACCGGGGCGAGCGCGACGGCGAGCACCGGGAGCGAGGCCAGCCCCACCCAGACGCGGCGTGGCCAGGAAGGCAGCCGGATCCAGCCGGGTAGCCAGGCGGGTCGCCTGAGCCAGGCCGGGCGATGGAGCCAGACGGGCCGCCTGAGCCACCGGGGTCGGCGTAGCCAGGACCGCAGCAGGCGGACCGTCAGCCAGCCAGGCCGCCGGAGCCAGCCGGGTCGCCGGAGCCAGCCCGGGCGGTGCAGCCAGGCCGGGCGGTGCAGCCAGGCGGGCCGGTGCAGCCAGGCGGGGCGGTGCAGCCAGGCGGGCCGGTGCAGCCAGGCGGGGCGGTG
Source organism: Streptosporangiaceae bacterium (assembly GCA_030052355.1). The sequence continues at coordinate 3,368 of JASIGS010000188.1, forward strand.
CAG
>JASIGS010000189.1 GCA_030052355.1 Streptosporangiaceae bacterium
TTGAGATCGCCCGGCTGCAGCATCCTGACCTCGAGGCGCACGCCGCGCTCGGCGCCCTCCTGCCCATCGCGCGGGTGGGGGTCAACGAAATAGATGTCCCCGACCACCACGCCGATCCGGTCGAAGCCGAACAACTGCAGCATTGCAATCTCCTCGTCCGCGGGTAACCTGCCACGGCCATACTCTCTCGTGGTTCACGCGTCTGCCAGTGCCGTGGTGGGCGTCAACCGCCGGACCGCTCCGGGCGTCATTCCCGGCAGCACCTCTGACCAGGTCCCGAAGGAGAGATGTGAGCCAGATCACCTACCGCTGCCACAGCTGCGGCGCGAGCCATGAGCTCGAGCACATCCGCAAGAACCTCTACTACGGGCAGCGCGCGATCGGCGACGCGCAGGCCTTCAGCCGCGGCGGCGCGCTGGGCCTGACCAAGCGGCTGGTACGCCGCAAGGTCACCCGCACGCTCATGCGGGGGCTGTGGGGGAACTAACCGCGGACCTGTCCCGCGGATCAGGGCGGTCGACGTTCCAGTGCCGGACCGCGGTCGCGACCCACACGGGCCGCTCGCCTCCGTCGTCGCGCTTGACGTCGAAGCGGCGGAGCACTATCCGGGTCATCATCCGCTGGCCGCCGTCGTTGTCGCCGTAGAGCAGGTCGATGTTGACCAGCTCGCCGTCCTTCACCGCCGTGACCGCCTCGTTGTACTGCGGGTCGTCGCTGTCCCGGAAAGCCGCTTCCCAGTACCCGATGTCACCGGGCGCGATCATTATGTCGATGCCCTGGGTCCGGAAGCTGTCCGTCGCGGGCCGCCGCGGGGGCATCTCCTGCCCAGCTATGAACCGCCAGCCGTGCACCATCGCGATGCCCTGGCCGGCGCAGCGCAGCGAGATCGCAAGGTAGACGACGCCGTTCTCGACCTCGGCGACCCCCCGGCCGCCCTCAAGCGCGAAGGCCTTGCCTTCCTGAAAGAAGATCTTCTGCACCGGGTCGGCCAGCCGCGAGGGCATCAGCAACGGCCGCTGGTTCACATGCAGCGCTTCCTCGGCGACACGCGCCGCCCGGTTCGCCGACCGGACAGAGGCGAAGGTCGCAACGCCAAGCACCAGGGTCCCCCCGGCGGTGGCGAGCGATGCGGTGGTGGACCAGTCCACAGTGGCTATCACCTCGCAGCAAGCGCGTGCTCTGTCTGACCACGCTACCGGCAGCTACTTGGCGCTGCCGAGCACCCGTGAAGCGGTGGCCGGCTTTGCTGCGATTTGGTAACATCGGAAAGATCTAGATTAACGCTAGATGTCGATCTGCTGATCATTCCATTAATTTTCAGGAAACATCGCGCGAGGTTACTGTTGTGCGTAACGGCTTTCGCGAGTTTGTGCTCGACGACGCGGGGGCCGGGCTCGACGATCTGGTGGCGGCAGCCACGAACCCTCGCGGAGCGGTTTCCTGGCAGAACGGCGCCAGCGCCCGCAGCTACCGCAGGACATGGCTGGACACCTTCGACTGGCGGCTGTACCGCGCTGGCCTGGCCATGGAGCAGACTGCCGCCCACGGCTCTGTCGAGCTGACCATCACCGGCAGGGACGGCGAGGTTCTCGCGCAAGAGCAGCTGACCGACGGCCACGGAACGCCGCGCTGGCCCGCGATGCTGCACGCGCTGCCGCCTGGACCGCTGCGTGAACTGCTCGAGCCCGTGGTGGGCGTGCGCGCGCTGATTCCCGTTGCGCGCGCTACCAGCCGGCTCAGTGAACGGCGGGCCGTCAATGCCGACGCCAAGACCATCGCCAGGCTCAGCGTGGACCGGATGTCGGTGACGTTCCCGGCTCGTGTCGTGGCCCCGCCACGCCTGACGCTCGCAGCTGTCCGCGGTTACCAGGCGCAGGCCGACCAGCTCGGTGCGGCGCTCGCCGCCGTACCAGGGATCAGCGCTGGCGTCAGCTCGGGTCTGGACGCGGCGCTGACTGCGGCCGGGCAGCGGCCCGCCGGCAAGGCCGCCGACGTGCTGCTCCGCCCGGACATGCCTGCAGCTCGCGCCGTGGCATCGATCCTCAGCTCGCTGCTGGATGACATCGAGGTGAATGTCCCCGGCACGGCCCGCGATATCGACACGGAGTTCCTGCACGACCTGCGCGTGGCGGTGCGCCGCACCAGGTCGGCGCTCAAGCTGGCCGGCGACGCGCTGCCGGCCGGCGTCGCAGCCAGGTTCGCCCCGGAGTTCCGCTGGCTCGGGGACCTCACCACGCCCGCCAGGGACCTGGACGTTTACCTGCTGGGCATGCCCGGCATGAGCGCCGCTCTTGTGGCGGCTAGCGAGGAAGACCTCGTGCCGTTCCGCGACTACCTGGACTGCGCGCGCGAGGCCGCGCACCGTGACCTGGTACGCGGCCTGCGCTCGGCGAGGTTCCGCCGGCTGACGGGTCAGTGGCGGGCAGACCTCGCGACGGCTCGCCGGGTACGCAAGGGCCCGGAAGTCGCTCAGCTCGCGGACGAGCGCATCGCGGCCGCGAACCGGAAGGTCCTGCGGGCTGGACGCCGGATCACGGCGGCATCGGCCCCGCCGAGCCTGCACGAGCTGCGCAAGCGCTGCAAGGAGCTGCGGTACCTGATCGAGATGTTCGGCTCGCTGCACGATCCGGCGGAGCGCTGGCAGGCGGTGCGGGAGCTGAAGGCGCTGCAGGACTGCCTCGGAGAGTTCCAGGACGCTCAGGTGCAACGAGAAGAGATCGGCGTGTTCGCCGCCCAGATGATGGCCTCCCGCAGCGCGCCGGCGGCCACCCTGCTGGCGATGGGCGAAATTGCCGCGTGCCTGGCCAAGCGCCAACGGCGGGCCAGGAGTGAGTTCGACGGCCGGTTCGCCAACTTCGCCGGCCCCGCCAGCCAGGCGAGGCTCTCGGCGCTGGCGAGGACGGCCGCCGCATGAAAATCTTCGCGACGTACAACATCAAGGGCGGCGTCGGCAAGACGGCTACCGCCGTCAACCTCGGCTATCTGGCCGCCGCTGACGGCTACCGGGTGCTGCTCTGGGACCTGGACCCGCAGGGGGCGGCTACGTTCCTGTTCCGCATCAAGCCCCGCGTCAAGGGCGGCGGCAAGGCCCTCATCCAGGGCACGAGATCGATCGACGCGGCGATCAAGGGCACCGATTACGAGCGGCTGGACCTGCTGCCTGCCGACTTCACCTACCGGAACCTCGATCTCCTGCTCGACAACGCCAAGCGGCCCGCCCGCAAGCTCGCCAGCCTGCTGGCGCCGCTGAAGTCCGAGTACGACGTCGTTTTCCTGGACTGCCCGCCGAGCATCTCGCTGTTGTCCGAGAGCGTGCTGCACGCCGCCGACGTGTTGCTGGTGCCGCTGATTCCCACCACGCTCTCGGTGCGGACGCTGGACCAGCTCACCGAGTTCGTCGGCAGCTTCAACGGTCATCGGCCGGAGGTGCTGGCGTTCTTCTCCATGATGGACCGGCGCAAGCGGCTGCACCTGCAGGTCGCCGAGGAGCTGCCGGCCGCCAGGACCGACGTGGCGGTCACCGCCATCCCCGCCCTGTCGGCGATCGAGCAGATGTCGGTGCACCGCGCGCCCATCGCGGCGTTCGCCCCGCGCAGCGCTGGCGCACGGCAGTACCGCGATCTGTGGCGCGAGGCGCGCCAGCGAGCGAAGCTGCCGGCGCCCTGACCACGCCCGGTCATGGCGGGAGAATATCCCACGAGAGCGACCGTACGGCCACTGAGCGTCATAATAGCCAATTACACGCGGAAGTACCGGGGCACGGAGCATCCTGTAGGTCTGTAAGTGTTCGCCTGCCGTTAGGGGGGCTAGTGAGCCGCAGGGTGCTCCGGCTGGAGATACCTGTATTCCCTGAGCGGCTGATGTTCCAGGTCGTCGACCCTGCTGCCGACCTGGAATTGGCGGGCCCGCCCCTGCCGCCGGTGGACTCGCTGATCAAGGCGAGCCGGGATCAGCTGCTCGTGTCCTGCGCCCAGCAACAGCTCGGCGTGCAGCTGACCATCGAGGAGTGGGACAGCGCGCCGCCGCCGTTCAGCGACGGCTACGAGGACGAGGCCAAGTGCGTGCTGTACCTGCGCGGCCAGCTTGCGGTCGGCGTGGGCTCGCCGGCGCGGGCCGTGCAGTGGCTCCAGCTTTCTGGCGGCGTCGGCGATTACGGCGTCCGGGTCTACACCCGTAACCGGGCCGCTGCGGTGCAGAGCTACAACGAACTGTTCGAGCAGTACGACGACCCGCTGAGTGACGAGTTCCAGCAGGCCCGGAAGGAACTTGAAGGCATGGAGCAGTACCTGCTCCAGCTGTGGCGCGAGTCCTAGCCTCCGTGGCCGCGGACGAAACAGCGGGAGAGATAGCAGCGTGGGGCAAGGCTCGTTACGGTGATCCCTGCGGGGACTGCGGCTTCCGGTGGCCTGCGGGCGCGTCAGGCGCGCTCGCCTTCGTCGCGGACGTGCCGCGGCTGTACGCGGACCTTCTTACCGGTCAGGACGCCGGGCGCACGCATCCCGACCTCGGCTGGTCGGCCGGTGAATACGTCTGCCACGTGACCGACAACCTGCGGATCTGGGCCGAGCGGCTGGCAGGCGCGGCTGCTGGCGGCGGGGTAGATGTCACAAGCTACGACTCTGACCTGCTCGCCAGCGCGCGCGTCTACCGCGCCGTGCCCGCGGCGGCGGCCCTGTGGTCGCTGCGATACGCGGTGGACGCGTGGTCAGATGCCGTCAAGATGGCAGTTGAGGCGCAGGTCGTGCTCGTGCACGACGCGCGAGGGACGCTGCGGGCCTGCGACGTAGCGTGCACCAACGCGCACGACGCCTATCACCACGCCTGGGACATCCGGCGGATACTCCGTCAGCCCGGGTAACCGACTGCGGCGAGCGCGTCTCTAGCGCGTGCCCGTGCTCGCCTTGGCAGCGCCGGGCTTTGCCGTGCTGGTCTTCCCAGTGCTGGTCTTCCCAGTGCTGGTCTTCGCGGTGCTGGTCTTCGCGGTGCCAGAGTGACTGGTGGCAGGCTTGCTGGTGCTGGCGCTCTTCTTGGTGCTCTTCGCCTGGCCGGAGCCGCCGGCTGACTGCGCGCTGTGCGCCGTGGCGGTCGGCGGCGACGAGACCGTGGCGCTCGAGTGCGCGCGCGGCGTGCCGTAACCGGGATCCCTGCCGCCGACGTACGGGCTGAGCATGAACATGGTGATCGTCACCGCGGCGATCATCGCGAGAGCCAGCAGTCCCGCGATCGTCCGCACCCGCTGCGCCCTGAGGGAGCCGGGACGGTGCTGGCCGAATGCGGTCAGCCGGGATGCGAGCCGCGGATCCTCGGCCGCCAGGTTCCGCTCCATCTCCGCAAGGATGCGCTGCTCCTCCATCGACAAAGCCACAGCGCCACCTCCGGCCAGCAAGCTAAGACCCATCCGGCCGGCAGTTTCCTAGCCGGCCTCATCCCCCGATTCTTTACCAGTGCTTTGCCACGAGCAAGAGGAAACGGGCCCTGGCCGGTAAGAACTGCCGAGCCCGCTAGCCTCGTCACCCCACGTCTGACCGGCTGGCCGCGGCTAATCGAATAGAGATTTGAATCTGATCGAATGTACGTTCTATGATGTCGCGCATGCGCTGGGACTCCCTGCTGACCACCGGCGACGATGCAGCCGGAGAGAGCCACGAGGACGGCCGGCCCGCACAGCTGAGCCTCTTCGACAGCCGCATGGTCGCGCGGACGTTCGATACACCGGGCTTCGCCGGCATGACCTTCTACGAGGTGCAGGCGAAGTCGATCATCAACAGGGTGCCCGAGGCGTCGCGCGTGCCGTTTCGCTGGACGATCAATCCATATCGGGGCTGCAGCCATGCGTGTTCCTACTGCTTCGCCCGGAAAACACATACATATCTGGATTTCGACGCAGGACACGACTTCAACACCCGGATCGTGGTGAAGGTCAACGCGCCGCAGCTCGCGCGGCGCGAGCTTGCCGCGCCGCGGTGGCAGCGCGAGCACGTCGCGATGGGCACCAACGTCGACTGCTACCAGCGGGCGGAGGGCCGGTACCGGCTGATGCCGGGCATCATCGGCGCGTTGCGGGACGCCTCAAACCCGTTCTCGATCCTCACGAAGGGAACCCTCATCCTGCGCGACATCGACCTGCTCGCCGACGCCGCCGCGGTAACCGACGTGGGCCTCAACGTGTCCGTGGGATTTGTCGACAAAGAGATTTCTCGATCTGTCGAGCCCGGAACACCGAGCCCCGAGCGCCGGCTGGACGTCTGCGCCGCGCTCACCGACCGCGGCCTGCGCTGCGGCGTGCTCATGGGGCCGGTGCTCCCGTTCCTGACCGACTCCCCCGCGCAACTCGAGACCACCGTGCGGCTCGCCGCTCAGGCTGGCGCGGCGAGCGTGAGCCCAATCGTGCTGCACCTGCGCCCGGGCGCGCGCGAGTGGTTCATGCAGTGGCTCGCTGCCGCCCACCCCGACCTGGTGGGCCGTTACCGGCAGCTGTACCGCGGCGGTTCCTACGCGCCCAAGGAGTATCAGCAGCAGATCTCGGCCTTGGTCGCCGGGTTCGCGGCACGCTACCGGATAGGCCAGGTCGGCCCGCGCGCCGCGCGGCGCATCCAGCCCGCGCCAGCGAAGCGGCCA
>JASIGS010000190.1 GCA_030052355.1 Streptosporangiaceae bacterium
TTCGTGACGGAACTGGCGACCGCGAGCGCGAGTGCCAGGTCGGCGGACGGCTCGGTCAGCCGGACCCCGCCCACCGTCGCCGCGAACACGTCGTGCTTGGCGACTTTGACGGCAGCGCGGCGGTGCAGCACGGCGACGACCATGCCGACCCTGGCGAAGTCCAGGCCGGAGACGACGCGGCGCGGCTCGTAGTCAACCGGGCAGACCAGCGTCTGTACCTCCGCGACCAGGGGGCGCCTGCCCTCCAGGGTTACCGTCACGCAGGTACCGCTCACCGGATCGTGACGCTGCGACAGGAACAGCCCGCTCGGATCGGGCAGGCCGATCAGGCCGTACTCGCCGAGTTCGAAACAGCCGATCTCGTCCGTCGGCCCGAACCTGTTCTTGACCGCGCGCACCATCCGCAACTGCCCGCGGGAGTCACCCTCGAAATGCAGCACGACGTCGACGAGATGCTCGAGCGTGCGAGGGCCAGCGACCGCGCCGTCCTTGGTCACGTGGCCGACGAGCACTGTGGTCAGGGCCCGCTGCTTGGCTAGCGCGGTGAGCGCCGCCGTCACCTCGCGTACCTGGGTTACCCCACCCGGCACGCCGTCAGTCCCGGCGACGCCGATCGTCTGCACGGAGTCGACGAGGAGCAGGTCGGGCGCGACGGCTTCGACGTGGCCGAGCAGCGCTGCGAAGTCGGTCTCCGCGGCCAGGAAGAGCCGGTCGCTGATCGCACCGATCCGGTCGGCGCGCAGCCTGACCTGTGCGGCGGACTCTTCCCCGGTCACGTACAGGACCCGCCCCGACTCGGCTGCCAGGGCTCCGGCTTCGAGCAGCAGCGTGGACTTTCCCACGCCTGGTTCCCCGGCTAGCAACACCACGGCGCCGGGCACCAGGCCGCCACCGAGCACGCGGTCCAGCTCACTGATCCCGGTGGGCCGGGTCCGGGCCGCCGCGGCATCGACCAGGCCGATCGGCAGAGCCGGCGTGACGGGACTGGCGGGGCGAAGCTGCGCCCTCGACGCCGTCCTGCGGGGGCTCGGCTCGGCGGACCGCTCCGACACGCTGCCCCATGCTCCGCAGTCACCGCACCGGCCGGCCCACTTGGCGCTGCGCCAGCCGCACGCGGTGCACTCGAACAGCGCGGTAACCGAGGATCTTGTCATGGCACGGACCGTACTGGCAGGCACCGACAGTGTTCCCGGGAGACGACAACCCCGACCCGGGGACGGCACCAGACACGTAGCCGCGCGGTGGCGTGCCGAGCCGGCGGTCAGGCATAAGCTGGCATGCAGAAGGTGAGCGGAGGAGCAGCGATTGCCCAGGTCACGCGCGTGACGGCCATCAAGGTTGCGCTGTCGTCCGCCTCGGTATTCCCGGAACGGACGCCGGACGCGTTCGAGACCGCCGCCCGGCTCGGCTACGACGCGGTCGAGGTGATGGTGACCGCGGACCCGATCAGCCAGGACGCGACGGTGCTGCGCAAGCTGTCCGACTACCACGGTGTCCCGGTTGCCGCCATACACGCGCCCAACCTCCTGGTTACCCAGCGGGTATGGGGCCGCGACCCGTGGCTGAAGCTGGAGCGCTCGCGCGAGCTCGCCGAGGCGGTCGGCGCGAAGGTCGTGGTCGTGCATCCGCCGTTCCGCTGGCAGCGCGACTACGCCAGAGAGTTCGAGCGGGGGCTGGCCCAGATCGCCAGCCACACGGAAGTGGTATTCGCAGTGGAGAACCTTTATCCGCTGCTGCGAGGCGATACCGAGATCGCGGCCTACGCGCCGCACTGGAATCCGGTAGAGATCGACACACCGCACGCCACGCTCGACCTGTCCCACACCTCCGTGTCGGGTTCGGACGCGATGGCCATGGCCAAGGCGCTCGGTGCCCGGCTAGCGCACGTTCACATGGGCGACGGCAGCAAGCCCGGCCTGCCGGACGAGCACCTGGTTCCCGGCCGCGGGAACCAGCCGTGCGCTGAGCTGCTCGGCTGGCTGGGCGAGTCCGGCTACACGGGCTACGTCGTGCTGGAGGTCAGCACGCACCGGGTGCCCACCCTGGACGACCGGCAGGCCGACCTGGCCGAGTCACTGGAGTTCACGCGACGCTACCTCTCCGGCCCGGCCGAGGGGCTCTAGGGCGTCCCTAGGCCTCGAGCACGAGCGTGACCGGACCGTCGTTGACCAGCTGGACGTCCATGTGCGCGCCGAATACGCCGGTCTCCACGTGTGCGCCGAGGCCGCGCAGCGCGTCTGCGAACGCCCCGACCAGCGGCTCGGCCACCGGCCCGGGCGCGGCCGCGCTCCAGCTTGGCCGCCTCCCCTTGGACGTATCGGCGTACAGCGTGAACTGGCTGATCACGAGCAGCGGCGCGGCCAGCTCAGCGCAGGATCGCTCGCCGTCCAGGATCCTGAGCTGGTAGATCTTGCGGGCCAGGGTGGCGGCGGCCTGACCGGTATCGGCATGCGTCACCCCGAGCAGGACGACGAGCCCCGGCGAAGGCAGGCTGGCGACCACCGATCCGTGCACGGTGACGCTGGCGCTGCTGGCACGCTGCACGACGGCTCGCACAGTAGCTGATTGTGCCCTGGCAACACTATGCATATTCGCGCATTCTGCCCCTCGCGTAACGGGTGGGGCCGGTGCCATGATGACCCATGGGGGGGCCAGCCATGTCCTCTAACGTATGGGAGATCAGGGTGAGGAGACTGCTTGCGGGCGCATTAACTGCTGCAGCACTAGGATTCTCAGCGTTCCTCGTGGCCAGCTCGGCGGTGGCGCCGACCGTGACCGCGGGCGCGCACTCAACGGCACCCAGTGCGGCGGTCGTCAAGGAAGCGCACGCCGCGTTCAAGAAGTTTTTGGCGGAGCACATTTCAACGCGGTTGCCAGCGCGGGTATCCCCGGGCGAGAAGGCGCTCGGCGCCGGGTCGCACAAGGGCAATGTCACCGCCTTGGCCGACCTGAACTGGTCTGGCTACGCAGACACCTCGGCTACAACCACTGCGGACGACTTCACCAACGTCACCGGCAGCTGGACCATCCCAGCGGTGCAGTGCCCGACGAGTCCGTACCAAAACTCGGGCGCCTACAACGTGAACTGGGTCGGCATCGATGGCTTCAGCGACTCGACCGTGGAGCAGCTGGGGAGCGGCGCCCAGTGCTTTGAGGGCGTCTTGTACTACTACGTGTGGTACGAGATGTACCCGGGCGCGACGGCCGAAGAAGGCACGCTCGCCTGCATCGAAAACAACGTGAACTGCCCGCAGCCCGGTGACCAGGTCACCGCCTCGGTGACGGTCACACCCGGCACCTCAGGTAACAACAACTACACGCTCACGCTCATCGATCACACGAGGCCGCAGGAGAGCTTCACCGACGTTCAGACGTGCCCCGTCACCACGTGCGTGGACTCAAGCGCCGAGTGGATCATCGAGCGGCCAGCTTACGCACCAGCCGGACTTGTCCAGTTCGTCCCGCTAGCGGACTTTGGCCAATCCAGCTTCACGTCGGGGAGCCTGGTCGCGAACGGCCGGCGCTCGACCGTCAACGGATTCAACGGCGCCGTGTACGACATGTCGATCGTGGACGACAGCGGCTCTTACTACCTCGACTGCCCATTCCAGCAGGCGCCGGTCGGCGTGCTGCCGTTTACAACAGCCAACTCCGACAACTGTCCCGCAGAACCGCCTACACCGCGAGGCGGTTTCAGCGTCACCTGGGACACCAGTTTCTGATCGAGGACTGCTGAGTTTGCCCCCGGCCTGCTGAAGGGCAGGCCGGGGGGAAGCTCTGCCCGGCGGCCGGCGACCAACGATCAGACCACGCCCCTGGAATACACTGCTGTGGCCATGACGACTGACAGCACGGCCGCCAGAGCTGCCGGCCACCGCACGCTGATCACGGTCGCACCGACCGGCGCTGAGTCCGAGAAGGCATCGGTGCCGGCCCTTCCGGTGACGCTGGACGAGCTGGTCACGACCGCCAAGGAATGTGCCGCCGCGGGCGCCGCGGTGATCCACGTCCACATCAGGGATGCCGACTTCAGGCCCACGCTGGACCTGGGCAGGCTCAGCGAGACCGTGTGGGCGCTCCGCGAGGCCACCGACCTCATCGTTCAGCTCTCGACCGGCGGCGCGGTCACGGACAGCTTCGACAGCAGGCTCGCGGTGCTGGAAGCCGGGCCCGACGCGTGCTCGCTCACGTGCGGCACAGTTAACTTCGGTGACGACGTGTTCATGAACCCGTGGGGGTTCATGAAGGAGCTCTACGCCAGGACCCAGCAGGCAGGCGTGGTGCCGGAGTTCGAGCTCTTCGACTTCGGTCACATCGCCGCGCTGCACCGGCTCCTCGACGAGCTGGGCGAGCCGTTCGGCGGGCACGTGCACTGCGATCTCGTCATGGGCGTGCCCGGCGGCATGCCCGGGAACGCCGCCACGCTGGTACAGGCCGTTTCCGCGCTGCCGGCCGGCGCCACCTGGTCGGCAACCGGGATCGGCCGCACGACGCTGCCGGTCATGCTGGCGGCGGTCGCGGCCGGCGGTCACCTCCGGGTCGGCATGGAGGACACCGTGACGTTCGCCCGCGGGCGGCCAGTCGCGAGCAACGCCGAACTGGTCGAGCGGGCCGCGACCCTCGCGGAGCTTGCCCAGCGCCCGGCGATGTCACCAGCCAACGCGCGAACGATGCTGGGGGTGCCCGATCAGCACGGATAGCCCGGCGGGCGGGGCCAGCCCGGTGCTGGCCGAGGTCATCAGGTCAGGTTTCACGGAGTCGCGTCACCGCGGCTCGCTGGCCGCGCTCGGCGCGGACGGTGAGCTGGTGCTGTCCGCCGGAGCGGCGGCAGAGCCCATGTACCCGCGCTCGTCCAACAAGCCGCTTCAGGCCACCGCGATGCTCGCATGCGGGCTGCGCCTGGACGGCAAGCTGCTGGCCCTGGCCGCGGCCAGCCATTCTGGCGAGGACTTCCACGTGGCCGGCGTGCGGCAGATCCTCTCCTCGGCCGGGCTGAGCGAGGCCGACCTGCAATGCCCGCCGGACTGGCCGCTCGACGAGACGGCACGCAAGGCGATGATCCGGGCGGGCGCCGGCCCGGACCGCGTGCACATGAACTGCAGCGGCAAGCATGCAGCGATGCTCGCCACCTGCGTGGCGGCCGGCTGGCCCACTGATACCTACCGGGACCCCGAGCACCCGCTGCAGGTGCAGATCCGCGCGACGATCGCCAGGCTCGCCGGCGAGCCGGTCGCCACTGTCGGCGTAGACGGCTGCGGCGCGCCGCTGATGGCGATCTCGCCGCTCGGCCTGGCTCGCGCGTTCCGGGCCCTGGTGCTTTCGGCACCCGGCACGCCGGAGCGGACGGTCGCCGACGCCATGCGGGCGGACCCGGCCTGGACATCGGGTACGACGAGGCCGGAGCGCGTGCTGATGGAGGCCGTTCCCGGCCTGCTGCTGAAGTCGGGGGCTGAAGGCGTGGAGGCGTTCGCGCTCGCGGACGGCCGGGCTGGTGCGTTCAAGATCGAGGATGGGAACGCCCGCGCCCGGGTCCCAGTCACGGTCGCGCTGCTGCGCCAGCTGGGAGCTGAGCAGCCCGGCGTGGACGTGGCGAAGCTCGAGGAGCTGGCCTCGACCCCGGTCACCGGTGGCGGCGCAGTGGTCGGCGAGATCCGAGCCGTCCTGCCGGAGTGCTAGCAGCGGCGTTTGCATCTGCAAGCACCCGGTGCGAAAATAGCAGTATGAGCCCGGTAAACGTGAGCGCGATCGGTTCATATATCAGAGAGCAGCGGGAGCAGGCGAAGATTTCACTTCGCCAGCTAGCGCAGTCAGCAGGCATCTCCAACCCGTACCTCAGCCAGATCGAGCGCGGCCTGCGGCGGCCGAGCGCCGACATCCTGCAGCAGATCGCCAAGGGGCTGCGTATCTCGGCGGAGGCGCTGTACGTGCAGGCTGGCCTACTCGATGACCCGGTGCCCGGGTCTTTGGTGCGGGACGCGGTGCTCTCCGATGGCGAGCTGACCGAGCGGCAGAAGCAGATGCTGGTCGAGATCTACGACTCGTTCCGTAAGGAGACGGCACGGGCCCGGGTCGGCCACCTGGTGGAGGAAGACGAGACGGGGCTGGCGCCAGATGACGCGGAGCTGACCTGGCCAGAGAACATCAGCCCGGCGGCACTGCAGGCCCAGCCCAGGCGGCTGGCGCTCGCCAGCTCGCCGGACGCCGAAGATGACGAGAATGATGACGACGACGGGGAGGGCGGCACCGTTCATCCGTTCCCGGCCCCCGGCGGGAACAGGTAGCGTGACACCGTGGGAATTGCTATAGGGGTCGTGAACCCGACAGCACTGTCGGTCATCAACATGTTCTTCTGGGTGCTGCTGCTCGGCGCTTTCGTCGTCGAGACCTGGGCGTTCGTCGACGCGCTCATCCGGCCGGCCAACGCCTTCACCGCCGCCAGCAAGCAGACAAAGCCCCTGTGGCTCGTCATACTCGGGGTTGCGTTCGTGATCGGCATCGGCGGCGCCGTGGGCTACCTGGCGCTGCTGAGCATCTTCCCGATCCTGGCCTTCGTGGCCGCGGCGATCTACCTCGTCGACGTGCGGCCGAAGGTCAGGACGATGAAGCCGCACCAGCGCCAGGGCCCGTACGGCCCCTGGTAGTCATGGCGGAAGCACAGTGGCGCACGCACCGGCTGGAGCTTGACGACCAGACGCTGCGTGAGTGGGAAGCCGTTGTCATCGCGTCCGGAGATGACGGCATCGTGCTCGACAGGTCGGCCTTCTACCCGGGCGGCGGCGGGCAGCCCCCGGACGAGGGCGTGCTGCTGTGGGGAGGCGTGCAGACCCACATCGTCGGCGCGAGGAAGGGCGACGACCTGTACCTGATCCCGGCCGAGGGCGACCCGCTGCCACCACCGGGCACCGAAGTCCGCGGCGCACTGGCCGACGAGCGGCGCACCGCGCTGATGCGGACCCACTCCGGCCTGCACGTGCTGTGCGGCGTCGTGTTCCGTGACTATGGCGCGCTGGTCACGGGCGGGAACATGGAGCCGCTGACGGCGCGGATGGACTTCGACCTGCCTGAGTTGCCGCCCGGCTTCAAAGAGGCGGTCGAGGCGGCTTGCAACGCCGAGGTTGCCGCGGACCGCCGGATCGACGTCCGCGTGCTGCCCAGGGACGACGCCTTCAGGCTGCCGGACATCATCAGGACCGCGACCAACCTGGTGCCGCCAGAGGTCGAGGAGGTCCGCATCATCGACATCGTCGGGCTCGATCAGCAGGCCGACGGCGGCACCCACGTGGCGAGCACCAAGCACATCGGCCGGATCGAGGTCGCCAAGATCGAGAGCAAGGGCCGCGGCTTCCGCCGCCTGCGCATCCGGATTGGCGACTAGACCGAGCGGCTACGCCTCGCCGAGGCCGAAGCTGATCACCCGCTCCGGGTGGATGCGGATGATCTCCGGTGACATCCCCCGCATCGGCGGCGGCTGGTCAATCAGCGCCTCGGCGCGGCCGCGGATCTCCACGCAGCGCACCCGCCAAGGCTGCACGGAGACGAGGTCGTCCACCACGAATGCCACCCGCGGGTTAGCTGAGGCATTACGGAACTTGCGGGTGCTGCCCATGGCGCGCCCGCCGATGTCGATCGTGCCGAGTTCGGCGTTGTAGAAGAAACCCACCGGATTGTTCTGCGGAGCGCCGTGCGCGTCCACCGTGGCCAGCCGGCCGAGCCGCTGCGACTGCAGGTATTGGACGACTTCGGCAGTGAGCGTGCTGCTGACCTCGGGCATGAACAGCTCCTGTTACGACCGGTGCAGGACCCTCGGGGGCCGCGCACCTGCGGACGGCAGTGGCGCGGGGAACCGCGTTCCCTTAATGATCTTGAAATTGCGCGCACACTGCGGACATGTAACCGGTGTCGGAGGGAGCAAACCTTGACCGCCTCACCTGACGAGCGTCGGCACCGGTTCGAGGCACTGTACGCGGCCAACCACCTGCCGCTACTCGGTTACATCCTGCGCCGGACCGGCAACGCCGACGATGCCGCCGACGTGCTCGCCGAGACCTTCCTGGCGGCCTGGCGGCGGCTGGACGACGTACCCTCCGGGGCGCAGGCCAAGCTGTGGCTGTTCGGCACGGCACGCCGGGTGCTGGCCAACCATCGCCGCGGCGAGCGCCGCAGGACCGCCCTCGCCGACCGCCTTCGACAGGACCTCGCGGCCAGCTACCAGCAGCCCGACCTCGGCGGCGAGCTGGCACAGATTGCAGCGGCGTTCGGCTGCCTGCCGGAATCAGACCGGGAACTGCTGGCCCTGGCCGGGTGGGAGGGCCTCGATCCTGGCCAGATCGCCCAGGTGCTCGGCTGCTCCCGGAACGCGGCCAGGATCAGGCTGCACCGGGCCCGCCGACGGTTCACCGCCGAACTGGCCAGAGGTGTTCCGGACCCGGCCCGCGTCCGTAGTCGAGTCACGAACGGAGATCTGGCATGAACAGCGTGAAGATGATCTGCCCGCTCACCGACGCCGAGGCTGCCCGGCTGGTGGACCCCGCCACGATGGCTGATCTCGCCAGCCAGATCACCGGTGTGCCGCTGCCAGCCACGGTTGGCCGGCCCGGGCATGCCGGGCGGGTCAGGACCGGCCGATCGTGGCGCCGTCGGCTGCTGATCGGCGCACCGCTGGTGGCCGGGGTCGCGGTGCTGGCGCTCGTAGCCACGTCGATGGCGGGAACCGGGCACTCTGCCGCTCGAAGGACCGAGGACACGGCGAAGACGCAGGCCGCCTTGCTGTCCTTCACCCGGCGTGGCGGTTATATCGACGTCATCGTGCGTGACCCTCTGGCGGATGCGAAGCGGTATCGCGCCGAGTTCGCCCAGCGTCACCTCAACATCTCGCTCAGCCTGGTGCCAGCGTCGCCATCCCTTGTCGGCACCCTCGTGTACGAAAGTGCTACCGCCTACGGGCTGCTCCCTATCACCGCGGTCGGCAGGTGCTACACCGGCGGCGGAGGCAGCGCATGCCCAGTGGGCGTGCGCATCCCGCTTGGATACCGCGGCGCGGCCACGCTGGTGTTCGGCCGGGCAGCCAGGCCGGGAGAGGTGTATGAGACCACCGCGCCAGCTTCTGCTCCGGGCGAGGCCATGCACGGCCTGCACTACGTCGGCAAAACGGTTGCCGAAGTCCTCGCCATGCTCGCGCCGCGTCACCTGACCGTGAATCACTACCTTGTCCAGCAGCAATGCTCGAACGCCACCAGGAAGACAGTGCCCGGCAGCTGGCTCGTCCATGACGCGGACCCGTGGGAAGCCGGGCAGGTAGTGCTGTGGGTGACGCGCTCTGGGCCGATGACCTTCTGCAAGGCAGTGCGCGTCACCCCTTCGCCGTCACCCGCCCCGGCGGCTGGTCGCGGCTAGACCGGGAGGCGCCGGACTAGCGTCAGCGGAGCGGCAGGAACAGGACAACCGCCGGGATAGCGGCGATGGCCGCGGCGGCGCTGATGACGAGAGCCAGGGCCACGCCGCTCAGGGCGGGCGCGGGATGCAGCAGCCTGACTACCCGGGCCGCGACCTGGCCGTCCAGGGCCGGGTCGGCTGCCGAGAGCGCGCCGGACGGCGCCACGGTGCCCCCGGCGGCCCCGACCCTCAGCAGCGCGGTCGCGAGTTCCCTGGCTGGCCGGTGCCGAAGTGCCCGGTCATCGGCGTGCATCTCCACCAGCAGCCCCACCGCGCGGTATGCCTGCCGAGCCACGCCGGCCCAGCGGAAGGCACGCAGCAGCGCTATGAAGGGCAGCAGCACCAGGTCGTGTCGTTCCCGCAAATGCGCGCGCTCGTGTGCGAGCACCGCGGCGAGCTCGTGGTCGTCGAGGAGCGTGAGGGTGCCCGCGCTGATCACGATGGCCGACCGCAGGCCCGGCAGGCAGTAGGC